>JACCRL010000110.1 GCA_013813605.1 Gemmatimonadaceae bacterium | reverse complement strand
GGGGCAGGTCCGACAGCGATCGGGACCAACAAGCTCGCCGCGCTGGCGATGTCGCTGGCTGCGCTCGCCGTTTTTTCCGCGCGCGGTCATACACCCTGGCGCAAGAGCGCCGTATTCGCTCTCGCGGCCGCCGGCGGATCGCTCGCCGGCAGCAGGGCCGCGCTTCTCATCCCGCAGGCCGTTTTCCCGTGGCTTCTCGCCGTGACATGCCCGTTGCTCCTCTATGTCGTGTGGCAAAAGGATTTATGGACTCCACGCGACCTGCAGGTGCAGACTGATGCCGAGCGCGATGGCGATCCGGACGGCGCGTTCGTCCGACTCAAGCCGAATCTCGGCGCCGATGCCGCCGCGATCCTCGCGGGTCTTGCTTGCGGAGTGTACGACGGGATCTGGGGACCGGGGGCCGGAACATTCATGTTCCTCGCGCTCCTGTTCTTCGTCCGCCTGCCTCTGCTTGCCGCACTGGCCGCCTCCAAGGTCGCCAACGCGCTTTCCGCGGCGGTCGCGCTCGGGTCGTATGCCGCGAGCGGACACGTGCGGTGGAGTCTCGCCGCGATTGCAGCCGCTGCGGCGCTGGCAGGCGGATTCCTCGGCGCGCGCCAGGCTACCACGCGCGCGGCGAGAATCGTGCGCCCCGCGCTCGTAATTGTCGTGCTGCTGCTCGTCGTACGTGTCGTCGCTGGGGAATCGGAGCGCGCCGGGGTGGAATTTTCCGGGACGCAAGCCTACTACGTCCTGCGGTTTGCCGGCGCGCTTGTCCTCGCCACGATGGTGCCGCTCCTGATCGACCGCCGCGCGCGCCGAGCGCGTTAGGTGTACATCGGGCACGTCGGCGCCGCGCTCGGCGCAAAGGGCATCCGTCCGCAGGTCGGCCTCGGCGTGCTCCTGCTCGCCACCTACACGCCCGACTGGATCGACGCCGGGCTCTGCCTGGCGGGGTCTCCGCAATCGATGCTGTCTCATTCCGTCCCGGCGGTTGCGCTGTTCGCCCTTGTCGCCACGCTGGTGTATGGACTGGCCGTGCGTGACTGGAGGAGCGCCGCCGTCGTCGGCGGCGTGGTCGTGTCTCACATGCTGCTCGACTTCATCACCGGGAACAAGCCGACATGGCCCGGCGGCCCGATGATCGGGTTGAGACTGTATTCAATCCCGGTTGCCGATTTCCTGATCGAGAGCGTATTGATAGCCTTCGGAGTCGCGCTGTATCGTCGCACTCTTCCCGGCCCGCGGCTGTGGCGCGACACGACTCTGATGGCTGGAGCGCTCCTCGCGATGCAGCTGGCGATCGACATCGGGCACGCGGTAATGCGTTCCGTGCAGAAATGTTGATCCGTCTTCCGTACATTGGGCAGCTCGTCTCGAACCCGGTGATCTGAAATGTCTCATCCATGACTGCCCTTCCATCGCGTGACCAGGCACTGGCTCTCGTCCACGAGTACACCGCCAGCGATTCGCTCAGGAAGCACATGCTCGCGGTTGAAGGGGCAATGCGATCATATGCCGGCAAGTTCGGCGAGGACGTTGAGCGATGGGGTCTCGCCGGCCTGCTCCACGACTTCGACTACGAGCGCTTCCCCAACGCATCTCATTCGCCGACGGAAGAGCATCCGTCGGAGGGAGTGCGAATCCTGCGCGGGCTGGGTTATCCGGAAGACATTCTCCAGGCCATCCTCGGCCACGCGCACTACGCGAATGTCGCGCGCGAAACGAAAATGGCGAAAACGCTGTTCGCGGTGGACGAGCTGACCGGCCTCATCACCGCCACCGCACTCGTGCGCCCGTCGAAGAGCGTCCACGAAGTGGAAGCCCGCTCAGTGCGAAAGAAGATGAAAGACAAGGCGTTCGCGCGCGGTGTGAGCCGCGACGATGTCGTGCAGGGCGCAACTGAGCTGGGAGTTGACCTCGACGAGCACATCTCGTTCGTGATTGCCGCCATGCAGGCGCGCTCAGCCGATCTCGGGCTGGCCGGCAGCTAGCGCTCATCGCTCGCGCGCGGGCACCCGCGCAGTTGGGCTCCGCCCGAGCGAGCGCCTGGCCGGATCTCCTCCCACTGACCGCCGCGCGAAATAACCAGAAGCGCGCGGCAGCTCCCTACTCCATCGCAAACTCGCGAGAAAAGATCACGTCGAAGGAAAAGGTCTTGGGCTTGGTTTTCAACTCCATGACCTGGGCGATTCGCTCGAGGCGGGCGGGAATCCCCATGATTTTTTCCTGCGCCTTGCGGCCGAGGTCGTTCAGGCCCTCCATCGTGTCTACGGACCAGTACTTGATCAGCTCGTCAACGATGCGCATGTAGTCGCGCGGACCGTAGATCTCGGCGCGCCGCACCACGTCGGCCAGCTCGCGGAAATGCGGCATGTTCACCCCCGGCATGTCGATGGCGGGCATTATTTTCGCCGCGGCAATCAATCCCTGATTCGGGTCGCGCTCGAGCACGCCCTTGAACACCGAGCGGTAGAACGTGTAGTGCCGCGCCTCTTCCTTCGCGACGTTCTGCAACACCGTGCCGATGGTCGGCTCGAACTGCGACGCAAACTTGCCAGTGTTCGCGTGCGATACCTGGGTCGCGCGCTCCTGCAGCGACGTGTACACGAACACGCGATATGGATCCTTGTCCCACTCCGGCTCGAACCCGGCGCGAATGTAATCGAACTGCATCTTCTCGATCACGACGGGATTGAAGATCCCGGCGTCGCGCGTGTAGTCGTGCAGGATCGCGCCGTGCCGGTCTTCTTCGGCCGTCCACAGGTTGTTCCACGTCGCCCAGTGGCTCGTCGTGCCGAGGTAAACGGCGAGCAGGCGATGGAAGTGCGGCAGACCTTCTTCGGTCAGCAGGTTAAGCGCGAGCGCGACGCGCGCGGGATCGCTGATTCCGCGAGCACGCTCGCGCAAGGCGCTGAGGTGGTGATCGGGATCTTCCCCGGGCTGCGGCTCGAGGAGTTCCGCCGGAAACCAGAGTACGCGCTTGGCTTCATGCGCCTCCATCAACGTCTGGACCAACGGCTCCAGATCCGCGAGTACTTCTACTTTCGATAGCGTTTCCGCTTCGATTGGATTCACTGACACCCCGGGCTGTTTGCGCGCGAGCCGGTGATGACCCGCCCGTATAACATAAGCGCTCCCGCCTCGATGAAAAGACCGTCTGCGAGCGCTCTTTAAGAAGCAGTCGGGCGCTGGCTCTGCAGCAGTTTGCCGAATAGCCCGGCATCTTCGCGACTTGACCTGCTGCGAAGGTCACGGGGTCCCCCCTTTGCCTCTTTGTCCCCGTGTCTGCCGCCCGAGGCCGAGCCGGTGGACCTAAACGAACCGAAATCATGCGAAGACAGTCGAAAGCAATCCTGCAAATGACAGGCGACGTCAACTCCAGCGAGGATCGAATGGACATCATTAACGAGGGGAACGGGGCAGCCGAACAGAATGGGTCGGATCGCGCTGAAGGCGAGCGCGGCGCTCGCGCCAGAATTCCGGCGCGCCGTGGTTTTGCGGCGATGGACCCCCAGGCTCAGCGGGCAATTGCCGCGAAAGGCGGACGGGCAGCGCACCTCAAGGGCACCGCGCACGAGTTCACCAGCGAGGAAGCTCGCGTCGCCGGCCGAAAGGGTGGCGAAGCTTCACGCGGGGGCCGCCGTCCCGAGGTTTCCAACAGCGAATTGGAGCAGCAGGCCTAGATTACCGGAAGCGGTCCTGGAGTTGCACTGTGAGTGGTGAATATCAATCACCACTCAGCGACTCCAGTGGACCGACGCCCTTCCCCAAACCTCACCGACATCCGCAACGCGCGTACAGCGCGCGCCGCGAGAGGTCGTTTCGAGGATCTACCCGCTGACGTTTCTGGCGACGCTGGCCCGGCAGGCGGATTCGCGCTCGCCGAGGCGCTCGACCAGCTGCGGGTCGCGCGCGAAGATCTGGCGCGCGCCGGCTCTGAAAGGGCCGAGGGAGATCGAATCCGGGCCGAGCTGCTGGCGGTTCTCAGTCATGACTTCCGCACTCCGCTTCAGGCGATGTTCGGCTACACCGAGCTGCTCGAGCGTGGCGTGCACGGACCGCTGAACGAGGCCCAGCTGCGGGATCTCCATCGCCTCCAGCACAGTCACCAGCACCTGCTCGGACTGGTCAACCGCCTTCTTGAGTACTCGCGCCTCGATCCCCCCGCGAGACGCCGACCGCCAGCGGTGGAGAAGTAAAAAGCGCTGCGGTCATCTGCGTGCGCAGCATTCCTCCAGCATCGCGACGATCTCGAGCATTGTCGTAATACCCCGGTCCCGCGCATACCAGGTGCGCACCTCGCGGTATCGGTCAGGTTTCGACATCGCCAGCCCTTCCTCTTCCACCCAGCGCTGTAACGCCGCCGGCCTCGGACCCCACCAGCCGCACTCGTTGAATGTGGCATTGTAAAGAACGAGAATCGGAATCGAGCGTGACGTGCCGGTTAGATGCGCATCCATGATGTCGAGATTTACATCACGCCCGAGGATCCTGAGCTCGAGGTTACGCGCGGTCTCTGCGAGCCTGCCAATGATGGGCAGAATGTTGACTGAGTCACCGCACCAGTCCTCGTTCAGCACAAGCAGGTTCCACCGGCCGCCGAGAGCCTCCGCGCGTTGCACGATCTCCGCGGGAATCACGACGCGGGCGTAGATCGCATCCCACAACGCCTTGTTCGTTTTAGGCCTGTCCATGAAGGCCGCGAACGTCTCAGCGCCCGCGTACCGTTCGGGGGTCATCATCATGGGAGAATCATGTCTACGTGCATGATGCGGTCTTCCTCGTATGGATCCGAGATCGTTCTGAAACCCAGTCCAGCGTAGAATCTTTCGAGCCGCTGCTGCGCCGCGATCTTTACCTTCCCGCCTGGCGCCAGACTGTCCAGACACCGCAGCGATTCCACCATCACCGCGCGGCCAAGCCCGGTGCCGCGCGTCTCGGGGGCGGCGATGACGCGCCCGATCGACCCTTCGTCGTACCGCCGGCCGGGCTCGAAGATGCGCGCGTACGCAACCAGTCGGGACGGCACCTCATCAGTGGTCCAGCCGAGCAGGTGCCAGGCATCCGCATCGCGCCAGTCCGCATCCTGGTAGGCGCATTCCTGCTCGACCACGAACACCCGCTGGCGGAGCGCGAGCGCCGCATACAGCTCGGCCGGCGTGAGATCCATGAACCGCGACATCTGCCAACGCACGCCGCGATCAGCGGTCGGCGTACCGGAATTTTCTTGTGATCGACTGTTCACGACCGTATTCTCTCATCTGTCACCTATTTCCACAACGAGCCATGCCGCCCTTTCGCACCAGTCTTTCGTTCGCTGCAGTCGCGCTCCTCGCCCTCTCGTTCCGCGCCGGCGCCCAGTCTCCGGGCGGCAGGACGCTCGACGCAACCATGGGCATGACCCGCGATCCGCGCGTCTCCGCACTGCTCCGTGATGTCTCGCCCGCGCGCATCCGCGCCACCGATTCCGTCCTCGTCTCGTTCGGGACTCGGCATACGATGAGTGATACCGTGAGCGGCGTGCGCGGCATCGGGGCAGCGCGGCGCTTCATCCACGCGCGGCTCGCCGAGTACGGACGTGAGTGCGGTGGATGTCTGCGTATCGAGTATGATCCGACAATGACCGAGCTGCGCGGGCATCCCAACCGTCCAACCGTCAACATCGTCAACGTGCTTGCCTGGCTGCCAGGCCGTGACCCAAAGCGTGTCGTCGTGATGGGCGCGCACTATGACTCCTGCGTCTGCAACCGGCGCGACCTTGGCGCGATGGCTCGCTTCGAATCGGTGTCCGATGCGCCCGGTGCCGACGATGACGGGTCGGGGACGGCGGCGGTGATGGAGCTCGCTCGCGTTTTCTCGAAGCATTTTCCGAAAGGGCTCGATGCGACAATCGTCTTCGCGCTCTACTCCGGCGAAGAGCTCGGCCTGCTCGGATCGCAAAACCTCGCCCGCCGTCTCCACGCCGATGGATTTGAGGTCGCGTCCGCGTTCACCGACGACATGGTTGGCAATGTCTCAGCCGAAGACGGCCGCGTGGATTCGACGACCGTGCGCATCTTCGGCGCCGAGCCGGACAACGGATCCAGCCGCGAGCTCGCCCGTTACACGTGGGCCGTCGGCACTCTCTACACGCCGCGTCTTCGCATCCTGCCCGTCTTTCGCCTCGACCGCATCTCACGCGGCGGCGATCACAGCCCCTTCGTCGCGCTCGGCGATCCCGGGCTCCGGTTCAGCGAGCGGCTGGAGAACTACAAGCGTCAGCATCTCGCCGCGGACGTCATGGCGCACGTCAACTTCGGCTACGTTGCCAACATCGCGCGACTGAACGCGGCAACCGTGGCCTCGGTCGCGCTCGCTCCCCGTATGCCCTACCCGGTGCTCGCGCGCCGCGACCAGGAATCGGGCGGTGTGAAAT
>JACCRL010000097.1 GCA_013813605.1 Gemmatimonadaceae bacterium | reverse complement strand
GAATAGGCGCTGCTCAAGGCCGGAGCGCTGCAGAGCGCAATTTTTAACAGCGCCAACTTCTCGAGCATCGCGACCGATGCCAATGGCGTCATCCAGATCTTCAACGTCGGCGCCGAGCGGATGCTGGGGTACACGGCCGCCGAAGTAGTCAACAAGATCACGCCGGCCGACATATCGGATCCGCAGGAAGTGGTTGCGCGCGCGACGGCGCTCAGCGTGGAGCTTGGCACAACCATCACTCCAGGCTTCGAGGCGCTGGTCTTCAAGGCTTCGCGCGGGATCGAGGACATTTACGAGCTAACCTACTTCCGAAAGGACGGCAGCCGCTTCCCCGCCGTCGTCTCCGTGACCGCGCTCCGCGACGCCCATGAAGCGATCATCGGATACCTGTTGATCGGCACCGACAACACGGCGCGGAAGCAGGCGGAGGATGCGCTGCTCAAGGCCGGCGCGCTGCAGAG
Organism: Gemmatimonadaceae bacterium; assembly: GCA_013813605.1. Taxonomy (GTDB): domain Bacteria; phylum Gemmatimonadota; class Gemmatimonadetes; order Gemmatimonadales; family Gemmatimonadaceae; genus UBA4720. The sequence goes on along the minus strand of JACCRL010000097.1, from coordinate 3,461 downwards.
TGCGATCTTCCAGAGCGCCAACTTCTCCAGCATCGCCACCGATGCGAACGGCGTCATCCAGATCTTCAACGTGGGCGCCGAACGGATGCTCGGGTACACCGCCGCCGAGGTGATGAACAAGATCACGCCGGCGGAGATCTCCGACCCGCAGGAGCTGATCAACCGCGCCAAGGCCCTGAGCGCGGAAGTCGGCACGCCGATCACGCCAGGATTCGAAGCGCTTGTTTTCAAGGCGTCGCGCGGTATCGAGGACATCTACGAGCTCACGTACTTCCGAAAAGACGGCAGCCGATTCCCCGCCGTCGTTTCCGTGACGGCGCTCCGCGACGCGCAGGACGCCATCATCGGATACCTGCTGATCGGCACCGACAACACGGCGCGCAAGCAGATCGAAGGAGAGCGCAAGAAGCTCGACCAGCGCTTGCGTGACCAGCACTTCTACACCCGCTCGCTGATCGAGTCGAACATCGACGCGCTGATGACGACCGACCCGGCCGGCATCATCACCGACGTCAACAAACAAACCGAGGCGCTGACCGGGTCAACGCGCGACGAGCTGATCGGCGCTCCGTTCAAGAACTATTTCACCGATTGCGAGCGCGCTGAAGCCGGCATCAATCAGGTGCTCGCCGAGGGCAAAGTCACCAACTACGAGCTCACCGCGCGCGCGCGTGACGGGACGCTCACCGTCGTGTCGTACAACGCGACGACCTTTCACGACCGCGACAGGGTGTTGCAGGGCGTTTTCGCGTCGGCTCGCGACGTAACGGAGCTCAAGACTTTCGAGCAGGCACTGCAGGTGAAGAACGCGGAGCTGGAGGAAGCGAGCCGCATGAAGTCGGAGTTCCTCGCGAACATGTCACACGAGCTGAGAACGCCGCTCAATGCCATCATCGGCTTTTCCGAGGTACTGCGTGACGGGCTGATCGGCGACCTCACAGACAAGCAGAAGGGGTTCATCGGCGACATCTTCGGCAGCGGCAAGCACCTGCTCTCGCTCATCAACGACATCCTCGACCTGTCGAAGGTCGAGGCCGGCAAGATGACGCTCGATGTCGAGCCGGTAGAGCTCTCATCTTTGTTCGCGAACAGTCTCTCCATTGTGAGGGAGAAAGCGGGTGCGCGGCGCATTCAGCTCACGCTCGACGCTCCGAAGGAGCTGGGCACGATTCGGGCGGACGCGCGAAAGGTGAAGCAGATCGTTTACAACCTCCTCTCCAATGCCGTCAAGTTCGCCACCGACCGCGGCCAGGTCACGGTCGAGGCCCGGCGCGTCCCGCGTGACGATGTCGGCAGGTTGTCAGAAGATTCCGCCGGCCGCGTTTTCCCGCTCGTGGACAGCGAGTTTCAGGAATTCCTCCGTATCAGCGTTACCGACACCGGCATCGGCATTTCTCCCGATGGGCTGGAACGGCTGTTCAAGCCGTTCAGTCAGGTCGACAGCGGTCTGGCGCGGAAGTTCGAGGGCACCGGCCTCGGTCTGGCGATGGTGAAGCAGTTGACGGATCTCCATTGCGGTACCGCTGCGGTGGAAAGCGTCGTCGGCAAGGGCTCGACTTTCACGGTCTGGCTTCCATACCGGCCGGCAGAGAAGGAAGGCACCGCCGCTACTCCGCCGAGGGAAAGGGCCGCCATCTCGGCCTTGCCCGTCCCGGGCGCGCGTACGGCGCTGATAGTGGAAGACGATTACAAGTCCGCTGACCTCGTGCGCGTGCAGCTCGAGGCTGAAGGCTTCACTGTGTTGCACGCCGTGACCGCAGAAGCCGGTCTCCTCCTCGCCGCGCAGCAGCCGCTCTCCCTGATTACGCTCGACATCATGCTTCCCAACATGGATGGGTGGGAATTTCTCAGCCGTATCAAGACAATGCCGGCGCTGAAACAGATTCCGGTGGTCATAATCTCCATCGTCGCCGATCAGGCCAAGGGGATTACGCTTGGCGCCGCAGCCGTAATGCAGAAGCCGATTTCGAGGCAGGAACTGTACGACTCTCTGTCCACGCTCGGATTGTTTCCCCTCGTTGATGGCCGGTCGCTCAAGGTGCTGATTGCCGACGACGACCCGAGCGCGGTGGAGCTGGCCGCGCTCGGCATCGAGAGCTTTGCCACGACCGTTCTCAAAGCGTACGGCGGCCTCGAAGCGATAGCGATCGCGCGCCGCGAGCTTCCTGACCTGATCGTCCTCGACCTGATGATGCCCGACGTGAGCGGCTTCGACGTGGTCGCGGCATTGCACGGCCGGCCCGAAACTGCTGGCATTCCCATACTGGTAGTGACGGCCAGAAAGATATCCGACGATGAGCGAAACATTCTCAAGGGACACGTGACTTCGATTATGCAGAAGGGCGAATTCGACCGTGACCGCTTCAAGGCCGAAGTCCGCCGTGCAATGTCCGGGAGGGCAAGTGTCGCCTGACATGGCCAAAGTCCTGATCGTCGAGGATAACCCCGCCAACATGACGCTGGCGACGTTTCTGCTGCAATCGGCGGGTTACGAGGTGCTGAGTGCCACTGACGCCGAGAGCGGGGTCGCAATGGCCCGTGATCGCCAGCCAAGTCTCATTCTGATGGACATCCAGCTTCCCGGCATGGATGGGTTGCAGGCGACGGCGCTGCTGAAGGCGGATGAGGCAACTCGCGCCATTCCGGTTATCGCCCTGACCGCGCTCGCGATGAAGGGGGATGAGGAGCGTATTCGCGCGGCTGGGTGCGATGGCTATATCGCCAAGCCTCTCGCCTACAAGGCCTTCCTCGCTACCGTCTCTGCTCAATTGGGGAAAACCTTGGTGTAGCAATCCTTACTGTAGAGCTACCTTTACAAGACCGATGATCAATCCCCAGCTCACGTCTCCGGCGAAGCCAGCCCGCATTCTGATCGTCGATGACGAGAATCTTAATAGAGAGCTGCTGAGGATTATCCTCGCGCCGGATGGCTTTGAGCTGCAAATGGCCTCGGGTGGCAAGGAAGCTCTGGCAATGGTTGTGGAGAATCCCCCGGACCTCATTCTGCTCGACGTAATGATGCCTGATCTGAACGGGTATGAGGTCTCGCGAACGCTCAAGGAAAATCCCGCCACTCAAAATATCCCGATCATCCTGATCTCCGCGCTTGACGACAGGGATGCCAGGATCCTTGGACTCAATGCGGGAGCTGAAGATTTTCTCTCCAAGCCGGTAGATCGTGCCGAGCTGAGCATGCGGGTCAGGAACCTGCTCCGGCTCAAGTCATACAGCGACCATTACAACGACTACAGCCGACAGCTCGAGGCCGAGGTAGGCGTTCGGACATCCGATCTTGCAGAAAGCGAGCGGCTCTACCGGTCAACCTTCAACGCGGCGCCAGTCGGGATTGCTCACGTGGGACTGGAGGGTAAATGGCTGCAGGTCAATGAGCGGTTGTGCGAGCTGCTCGGCTATTCGTGTGAGGAGATCGAAGGCGTTACGGCCGGGGAGCTCCTGCAGAC
>JACCRL010000080.1 GCA_013813605.1 Gemmatimonadaceae bacterium | reverse complement strand
TGCGCTGGTCGCGGATTCGTGGAGGGACGCGGAGAGGCTGCGTCATCACCCAGTAACGGAAAAAGTCTCCGGGCAGCTTTACGCGGCTGTCGGTTCGATCGCGGCGAATCTCGGCGAGGGGTACTCTCGAAGTTCCGGGAAGGATCGCGCGCGCATCTTCGAGTATGCTCTTGGTTCTGTGAGGGAGAGCATGACTTGGTACCAGTCGGCGCAGCCGGTTCTAGGCCCACAAGCGGTGCGCGACAGGCTGGATAAGCTCGAGGAGATCCGCCGCCTCCTGCTCACAATTATCCCTCAGGAACGTTGTCGGCTCATCAGGCCCGTCAACCGCGGTTAGTCCGCAGTCCGCAGTCAGTCCGCAGTCCGCAGTTAGTCCGCAGTCCGCAATTTGGTTCGGAGCCAAAGTGCGACCTCAACGTCCTGCAAACTCGCCCACCCCAATGGCTTGACCCCAAGACCCGGGCTGCGTTATTATGAAAGGCTACGGCGGACCGCAGTCCCACCGCGCCCGCCTGCCCGAAAAATTCAATCGCCGTGTGAGCTCATTCCGGGCCCACTTACGGCGCGCCTCGAGTCCCCACCCGCGCATCAATGCGAGTGCACCCGGCGGCAGCGGATGGATACCGGTCCCGTAAGGGATGCCCTGGTCCACCCGCGTTTTTGTTGAAATGCGATAACCGGCTCCACCTGTTTGTGGGGCGGTCTACATAAAGAGAACACCGACAGTCATGCCACGCGAAACACCCCTCGAGCGCTACCGTAACATCGGCATCATGGCCCACATCGATGCCGGGAAGACGACAACGACCGAGCGCGTCCTCTACTATACCGGAAAGTCCCACAAGATCGGTGAGGTGCACGATGGCACCGCCACCATGGACTGGATGGAGCAGGAGCAGGAGCGCGGCATCACCATCACCTCGGCCGCCACCACCGCGTTCTGGACGCGGAACGGGATCGAGCACCGCATCAACATCATCGATACTCCGGGCCACGTTGATTTCACCGTGGAAGTCGAGAGATCGCTGCGTGTTCTCGACGGCGCCGTAACCCTCCTCGATTCAGTCGCCGGCGTCGAGCCGCAGACCGAGACCGTCTGGCGCCAGGCCGACCGCTACCGCGTTCCGCGCCTCATCTTCGCCAACAAGATGGACCGCACCGGTGCCGACTTCGATCGTTGCATGCGGATGATCAAGGACCGTCTCAGCAAGGACGCCTATCCGATCCAGCTCCCCGTCGGCACCGGCGAAAGCTTCACCGGCCACATCGACGTGATCGAGCGGAAGCAGTTCGTGTTCGACGACGAATCTCTCGGCAAGAAGTTCGAGATCACCGAAGTGCCGGAAGAATATCGCGAGGCAATGGAGAAGGCGCGCCATGACGTCATCGAGGCCGCCGTCTCGCACGACGAGGTGCTGATCGAGAAGTACTTCGGCGGTACCGAGCTCACCACCGACGAGATTCGCCACGCCATTCGTAGCGCGACCGTCGGCGGCTTCATCGTTCCAGTGCTCTGCGGCGCCGCGTTCAAGAACAAGGGCGTGCAGGCGATGCTCGACGCCGTCGTCGACTTCCTGCCGTCGCCGGTCGACGTGCCGCCCGTCGAGGGCCACCTCGCCAACGGCGAAACCGATACGAGAGCGCCGAACGACGAAGCCCCGTTTGCCGGACTCGCGTTCAAGATCGCGACCGATCCGTTCGTCGGAAAGCTGACGTTCTTCCGCGTGTACTCCGGCGTTCTCAAGTCCGGCTCGTACGTTTACAACGCCACAAAGGACAAGCGCGAGCGCGTCGGACGCCTGCTGCAGATGCACGCCAACAAGCGTGAGGAGATCGAGGAAGTGCGCGCCGGCGACATCGCCGCGGCGATCGGACTCAAGGAGACGCGCACCGGCGACACGATGACGATGGAAGACACCCCGATCGTTCTCGAGGCGATGAAGTTCCCGGCGCCCGTCATCGACGTCGCGATCGAGCCGAAGACCAAGGCCGACCAGGACAAGCTGGCGATCGCCCTCATGAAGCTGTCCGAGGAAGATCCGACCTTCCGTGTTCACTCCGACCAGGAGACTGGCCAGACGATCATCTCCGGCATGGGCGAGCTCCACCTCGAGATCATCGTCGACCGCATGCAGCGTGAGTTCAAGGTCGATGCGAACATCGGCCGTCCGCAGGTTGCCTATCGCGAGACGATCAAGAGACGTGTCGAGAAGGTGGAAGGAAAGTTCATTCGCCAGTCGGGTGGTAAGGGCCAGTACGGACACGTCGTGATCAACGTGGAACCGGCGAAGCAGGGCGAAGGCTTCGTCTTCGAGGACAAGATCGTCGGCGGCACCATCCCGCGTGAGTTCATCAAGCCGGCCGAGCAGGGAATGCGCGAGGCGCTCGAGGGTGGAGTGCTGGCGGGCTACCCGATGGTGGACGTGAAGGCCGAGCTCGTGTACGGGTCGTACCACGACGTCGACTCCAGCGAAATGGCGTTCAAGATCGCCGGATCGATGGCGATCAAGGAAGCGGCGAAGAAGGCGGGTGCGATCATTCTCGAGCCGATCATGAAGGTCGAGGTCGTCTCGCCCGATGCGTACATGGGCGACGTGCTCGGCGACCTGTCATCGCGCCGCGGCAGAATCGGCGGTATGAACCAGCGCGGTGAAGCGCAGGTCATCGACGCTCAGGTCC
>JACCRL010000060.1 GCA_013813605.1 Gemmatimonadaceae bacterium | reverse complement strand
GGTCACGGTCTTGTTCATCAGGTCGCCGTGATGATAGGTACGCACGGTGAGAAACGCATCGCGTGTGTCGCGGTCGAACGGATTCGCGGGATACTCGATCGCGATCCAGGGCGGTCCGGCGAGCGCGGTGCTGAAGGCGGCCACCGACAGTGCGGCGACGAGGGCGAGGGAGCGAAGCAGTGTACGGGTCATTGGAATCTCCTGAAAGTTTTTCACGCCGCTACGATGCCGGCCGAGTCTCCCAGGTTGAAACGCGATTACGGAAATGTTGTCGCGCCGATTCCGGGTTCAGTCCGTCGAACGAAGCGTGACCGGACCCTTGAATGTGCGCACCGTCAGGCGCGCGCCGCCCGCATTTACCTCCATGTTGAGCTCCGATCCTCGGCCGAATTTGCCTGCGGTCGGTGAACGGTTCGTGAGCTTGTTGGCGATCGTGCCCGATATGCTGATGATGGCGACCGAGGCGCTCGACTTCACCGGAATGCCGATGTCAACGGCTCCGCTGTGGCTGTCGAAGTCGAAGACTCCCGAGCGATCGAGCTGGCCACTGAACGTGATGTTTCCGCTCACCGTTTCAGCCCGCGTCCGCTCGAAGCTTCCTCCTTCGATGCGAATCGGCCCGCTTACCGTGGAAAGCGCCGCGTCCGTGCTGCCGCCACGCAGCGACACCGACCCTGTCGCGCTTTTCGCGCGCAGCCATTTCGGCGAGCCCGTCACCCGCACATCGCCGTCGATCGCCTCCGCGTTGAGCTCGGCGGGACTTCCATCGACCTGGATGTTTCCGCTCACGACGTAGAGATCCAGCCCACCGGCCACGCCGGTGACAGTGATGTTCGCGGTTGCGGTCTTCACCCAGAGCTTGCTCCGCGACGGAACCCAGACCTCGAGGTGAGTAGGCTGCGGGTGCCTGTCGTCGTCGGATTCGACGAACATCTTCGCGCCCTTGTATCCGCCGCCCATGTGCACCCTTTCGCCTTCTGCAAGCTTCGCCCGCACAAGCACGGTGTCCTTTGCCCATCCGCGCACGGTGACGCTGCCCACCATGTTGTGAACCCGGAAGGCCCCATCCATCGCCAGCGGCAGGCGGCGCTCGAACTTCGCCTGCGCCTGGGCAGTGCTCGCGCCGAAAACAAGGGCCAGCGTCAACGCATATCGCATCGCTCGCGCGAATGCAAAAGTCATCAGGAGCTCCTCGTCATTTCAGTAGTGCGGCGCAGGAGATCCACCTTGTGTCGATAGTTCGCCGACAGCATCTCGACGAGTGTCCTGTTGCCTGGGTCGCGGGCCAGAGCATTGCGAGCCTCGAGGATGGCGTCGTCGATGATGCGAAGGCTTTTCTTGAGCTGCGCGACGGTCTCCGGCGCCAGCACTCCCTGCTGCTGCTCGAGAACATCCGCCAGCGGCGCCGCCTCACGGAGGTAATTGTTTTCCTCGATGGTAAACGCCGCCAGCGTGGCCGCGCCAGCTGGGTCGGCCGTGGCCGCGGCCGGCGGAGCTACCGCCACGGAGGGCGCCGCCCGCTCACGCAGGTAAAGCGCGGTGCCGCCTGACGAAACCAGCGCCACCAGCAACCCCGCCGCCGCGAGTGCATACGGCTGTGCGCGGAACCGACTCGAAGACCGTCGCGAAACCGTGCGTTCCACCCGCGCGTCACGCTCGATCACGCTCCGGATCTCCGCCCACGCCTGCACCGGTGGCTCGACCGCGCGCGGCAGTGCCGCCGCCTGCACCGCAAGTTTTTCCAGGTCATCGACTTCGCTCCGGCAGATCGCGCATACGCCGATGTGATCGAGCACCGGCACGCGCGCGTCTTCCGTCAGGTCGCCCGCGACATAGTCGTCGAGCAGGTGCCTCACCACTTCGTGTGTCATCTCTCGAGCCTCTCCCTCAATAGTCTTCTGGCGCGGTGCAGCTGCGCCTTGATCGTTCCCACCGACAAGCCGAGCTGGCCGGCGATCTCCTGATGCTGGTAGCCCTCGACGTCGTGCAGCACGAAGGCCATCCGCGCGCCGCGCGGGAGCGATGCAATCGCTGACTCGAGGTCCATCGAGAGCTCGATGCCACTCGACTTCGCCGCACCCGGCAGCTTCCCCGTGTCCTCCATCGGCAGCACGCGCGCAGTTCTTCTTCCATCGCTGCGCGCATTCTCCAGCATCACGTTAACCGCCAGCCGGTGGAGCCACGACGAGAACGCGCACTCACCGCGGAACGTATCCAGCCTTCGCCACGCGCGGATGAACACATCCTGCATCAGCTCCGTCGCGCTCTGCGCATCTCCTGCCATCAGCCTCAGGCAGAGCGCATAGATCCTCGGCGAATGCTCCCGATAGATTTTCTCGAATGAGTCGACATCGCCGACCTGCGCGCGCCGGACATCGTCCGCGCCCGGGCCGTCGGCCGGATCTTTGATTTCCACCGCGAGCATCTTCATTTTCGCAGGCATATGACGCCAGTCGGCGCCCGGAGGTTTAAAGACCCCGGACGCCGATTTCGATCCCCCATTCCGGCACTCGCCTCAACCGGTCACTCGATGTCCCCGCCGAGGTTGAACTTGTAGCGCGAGAGGGAGACGATCCGCTCGAGCGCCGCCTTCACCTCCGGGGGCAGGTCGCCGCGATTCATCAGCCGCTCGGCTTCCGCGCGAATCGAATCGAGCGCCTGTGGAAAGTTTCCCTGCTGGAGCTTGCCTGAATCGTCGGCCATTGGCGTTTGAGATA
>JACCRL010000037.1 GCA_013813605.1 Gemmatimonadaceae bacterium | reverse complement strand
CTTGTGCCACGGGCCGCGCCGGCGGGACAGATAGTGCATCTCGCCCGTCTCCATCGTTCGGACGAGCGCTTCGCGGTCCGCGTTCGCGACCATCAGAACCATTCCCGTTATCGCATCCTGCGCAACCACCACGATTGTTCCTGTAGCATTGTCGAAGCGGACTGAATCCAGGTTCAGGCGCACGGTCATCGTTCCTGCCTGCTCGAATACTCTGCATCGGGCACGACGAGAATATCCCGAACAATGCCAGCCAGCTGTGAGTTCGTCGCGATCGCGTCACCGCCGAAGGCCGTGGTGGTTCCTTTCCAGTCCGTGAACATACCGCCAGCCTCGGTAATTATCGGCAGCAGTGCGGCGCCATCCCAGAAGGAAATCACATCGTCCACCATGACATCCGCGCGTCCGGTCGCGACAAGCAGATAACCGAAGCAATCTCCCCACGTCCGTAATGCCAGCGCACCGTCCTGCAGCTCCAGCCAGCGATGGCGCCGCGACGCATCGCGATTGAATCGGGCATCTGTCGTGACGAGCCGGGCGGCGGCGAGCACGGACACGTCCGACACTGCGGCGCGAGAGCCATTCCACCAGCAGCCCTCCCCCGGAGCCGCGAAAATTGTTTCCCCGAGCGCCGGGAAATACGCCGCGCCCGCAATTACACTCTCCCCCTCCGCCACCGCGACGAGCGTCCCCCATAGCGGAACTCCCTGCAGGAACGTGTAGGTGCCATCGATCGGGTCCAGAATCCATCGCCGCTTCGCGGACACGCGCGTTGGCTCGAGCTCCTCGCCGACGATTCCATCCGCCGGGAATTTCTCTTCAATCCATTCCCGCGCCGTACGCTCGGCCGCGTAGTCGGCGATGCTGACAGGCGACCGATCGCTCTTGTAGCTGACCTCCGGATTTTTCCCGTAGTGCGAAAGCGCGACATTCCCCGCGATCGTGGCGACTTCGGCGACGGCCTCCATGTAGCTCCCGGCTGGCGTCATGCCGCAATCCTCACTGGAATACCGCCCGCACGGAGAGCCCTCTTGAGACTATGGATGTCGGTGACTCCCGAATGAAGAATGCCTGCCAGCAGCGCAGCATCCGCTCCGCCCCGCCTGAAGGCTTCCTCAACGTGCGCGGCTGAGCCGGCGCCCCCGGATGCGATCACCGGAATGCTCACGGCGCCGGTGACCCGCGACAGTAGCTCAAGGTCGTAACCCGACCGGCCGCCATCGCGGTCGATGCTGGTCAGCAGGATCTCGCCCGCGCCGAGCAGTGCGCACCGAACCGACCATTCAACCGCATCCAGACCCGTGGCCTCTCTTCCGCCATTCACGTGGACTTCCCAGCTGTCGTGATTTTTCCGCGCATCGATGCTGGCCACCACGCACTGCGAGCCGAATTGTTCAGCGGCTTCTGTCAACAAGCCAGGCCTGCGCACACCGGCGGAATTGACCGCGATCTTGTCCGCGCCCGCGCGGAGAGCGCCGGCAATGTCCTCGATGGACCGAATGCCTCCGCCGACGGTGAGCGGAACGAACAATCGCTCCGCAGTCCGTCTCACGAGGTTGAGAAAGACGGAACGTTTTTCATTCGTCGCCGATATGTCGAGGTAAACGATCTCGTCGGCGCCCTGCACCTCATAGCGCTCGGCGAGCTCGACCGGATCACCCTCGTCGCGAAGATTCACGAATCCGACTCCCTTCACTACGCGGCCGTCCTTCACGTCGAGACACGCGATCACCCTGTTCGTAAGGGTCATTCCGCCCTCACCGACACACTGCCCTTGGTGCTGAACGTCGCACCGGTATCTATGAGCGCGTCGCGGAGCGCCAGGCCAAGCGCCTTGAACGCAGCTTCGATGATGTGATGACGGTCGGTGCCCCGCAGGACTACGATGTGGATGGTTGACCGGGACTCGTCGCTGAACGATCGCATCCAGTGGTCATACAGACCACTTGGAAGCGGGCCCTCGTAGTAGGGACGGCCTCCGATGTCCACGCTTGCCTGGACGAGCGCATCGTCCATGGGCACGGTGCGCGAGCCGTAACGCGCCGCGCCAGAGGGGATACTTTCCCTGAACGCCCGGCCCAGTGTAAGCGCTACATCTTCGATCAGGTGGTGCCGGAGATCGCCGCGCGCGGTGACATCGATGTCGAGCCCGGAGTAGCGCGACAACGCTGTGAGCATGTGGTCCAGAAAGGCGATGCCCGTATTCGCTTTCGCAGCCCCGGTGCCGACGCTCAGCTGAACGCGGACGGAAGTCTCACTGGTCTCCCTGTTGATCACTGTCATTGCGGAAATTCCTCCATGATTGCGCGTGCCTCGAGAACACCCGTGTAGAGAGCCATTCCAACGATTGCACCAGTGGCTCCGGCGTTGCACAGGTCGTGAAGATCGGCGAGCGAGCTGACTCCCCCTGAAGCCTGAAGCGGCACCCGGGAAGCTGCTGCGATCTCGCCGATGAGGGCAGCATCGGGACCTCTTAGTCTTCCTTCGAATTCGACCGCGGTCACGAGAATCGCCGCGAGTGGCAACCCGGCCAGCTCCCTGACGAACGTCGTGACGTTCAGCGGCACAGTTTCCGACCAGCCTCGCGTTGTGATATTGCGGCCTCTCGCATCGGCGGCGACGATGAGCCTGCCCGGGTACAGTCCGGCCGCTTTCTCGAGCCATTCACGGTCTTCGATCGCCTTTGTGCCGAGCACAACCTCGGATGCGCCGGCCGCGAGCAGCTCTTCGATGGAATCGAGATCACGCACCCCGCCGCCGCACTGTACGCTGATGTCGTTTTCGGCGAGGAGCTCCCTTACCGTTTCACGGTTCGAGCCGCGCGCTGTTGCTGCGTCCAGGTCAACAACGTGTATGCGTCGGAATCCCGCATCCGCCCAGCGGGCCGCGACGCCAACCGGATCCGTCAGGCGAACGCGCTCGTCGGCGTATGAGCCGCCGACGAGCTGTACGCAGCAGCCGTCGCGAAGGTCGATCGCGGGAATCACCTGCACTGGGCGAGCTCGTCGATGACATTGTTGACGAAGGCCAGACCGGCGGCGGAGCTTTTTTCCGGGTGGAACTGCACGCCGACGGTGTTCGCGACTCTGACTACGGATGGAAAACGCGAAGTCTGGTGGGTCGTCCACGCGAGTATCGGCGATGGGTCGTCCGGCTCGCACACATATGCGTTGGCGAAGTAGGCGGTGCTTATGTTCGCTCCAGCGAGGCCTCCCGCATCGGCCCACTCGACATCATTCCATCCAATGTGCGGCACCTTCGCGGTGCGAAGCCGTCTCACACCGCCCGGGATCAGTCCCAGTCCGGCGCCGGGTGCTTCCTCGCTGTCGTCGAAGAGCAGCTGCATGCCGAGACAGACGCCAAGACACGGTTTTCCGTCCGCGAGCGCGGTGCGAACCCGGTCCTGCTCGCCGCGCATCGCGCTGGCCGCGGTTCCGAAGGCTCCAACACCAGGGAGAACGAGGATGTCGGCATTCAGTGCCAGGCGAATATCACTTTCAACGGAAACGTTTCGCGCGCCGGTCGCAATCGCCTTGCGCAGAGAATGGATATTTCCAGCGCCGTAGTCAAAGATCGAGATCTGCGTCATGCCGCACGCGCCAGCGCATCGAGGCAGCGCTGCATGAGGTGCCAGGGTCCGATTCCAATACGCAGGGCGTCGCCGATGCCGGGCAGTGCACGTAGAGCGCGAACTCCGATACCGGCGTCGTGAAGCTTCGCGGACAGAGCCGTGCTGTTTTCGACCGGGACAAGCACGAAGTTCGCCGCCGATGGAACAGGGCTGAAGCCTGACAGTGCCAATTCGCGGCTGAAGCGCGCGCGATTAGCTACGACTTCGGCGACGCGCTCCGTCACCCATGATTGATCGTTCGTAAGAACGGCAATCGCGCCGGCCTCGGCTGGTGCGCTGATCCTGTACGGACCTCGAACCTTGAGGATCTCGCCAATCACGTCTGGCGATCCGATTCCGTATCCCACGCGAAGACCGGCGAGGCCGAACGCCTTGGACATCGTGCGAGTCACGAGAACCGGCCGTCTGCTCATGACGAGGCGCGTGAAGGATTCGCCGCCGAATTCGGCGTACGCCTGATCGATGATGACGAGCCCCGCCGCGCCGTCGATGATTCGCTCCACCGCCTGAGGCGAGAATGGCTGGCCAGTCGGATTGTTGGGAGAGCAGAGATACGTGATCCGTGCCCGTGTCTCGAGCATGCGCTCGACGTCAGCGTCGAGCTGCAGGGTAAGCGGAACCGCGACGGGAACGAGACCGTTTACGCGGGCAAAGACGGGGATCATGCTGAATGACGGGGCAGGCAAACAGACAGTGTCCCCCGGCTCGGCGAACGCGCGCATTGCCGAATCCAGGACATCGTCCGAGCCGCAGCCCGCGACGATCATTTCCGGCGCCACTCCCGCGTGTCGCGCCAGCGCATTTCGCAACGCGGGCTCGTATGCCACCGGATAGCGCGACACGCTCTCCTCGATTGTCGTCCGCACCGCGACTAACGCGCTCGGCGGCGCTCCCCACAAATTGACGTTGTCACTGAGGTCAACCGCGCAACGCTGTTGCGGCGCCGAATAGAGCGCTATGTCGTCGTATCCGGCCCGCCTCACGACAGCGATCCCGTCCTTCCGGCCGGCGAGCGGTGGCGTCGCAGCGGTCGCGTTTCTCGTGGGCATTATTGCCGACTCCAGGCAAGTGCCGCGCGCGCGTGAGCGG
>JACCRL010000034.1 GCA_013813605.1 Gemmatimonadaceae bacterium | reverse complement strand
ACGCTCACGGAGCTGCTCGGTTGCCACCGGGCTAGGTAAGGCCCATCCGGTCTTTCACTTCGCGCATTGTTGCCTGCGCCACTCTGCGCGCGTGGTCCGCTCCTGCGTCGATCATCTCCTTGACGAGAGCGCCGTTGGCGGCCACCTCGCGCGCGCGGCTACGGATCGGGACGAGCTCGCGCTCCATCGACTCGTGGAGAACCTTCTTGCAGTCGATGCAGCCCCACCCCGCCGTGCTGCACTGCACGGCGACGTGCTGCACGGTCTCGGGAGGGCTGAACGCCTTGTGCAGATGGTAGATGTTGCACACCTCGGGTGTTCCGGGGTCCGTGCGGCGCTGCCGCTTGGGATCGGTGACAGCCGGGCGGAGCTTCGCCCAGATCTCGTCCGCCGGCTCGAGCAGTCCGACAGTGTTGCCGAGCGACTTGGACATCTTCGCCTTGCCGTCGAGACCCATGATCCGCCGCGACGGCGTCAGAAGCGGCTCCGGCTCGGGAAAGAACGCATCCCCCGCACCGACGCCCGCATCGAAGCGCGCGTTCCACTTCCTGGAGATCTCACGGGAAAGCTCGAGGTGTTGCACCTGGTCTTCGCCAACCGGCACGCGGTCGGCGCGATAGAGCAGAATGTCGGCGGCCTGGAGCACGGGATAGTTGAGCAATCCGGCGGGAACGCTCTCCTCGCGGCTCGCCTTGTCCTTGAACTGTGTCTGACGCTCGAGCTCGCCAAGCGGGGTGATCGTGTTGAATATCCAGGCGAGCTCGGTATGTTCCGGCACCATCGACTGCACGAAAAGCGTGCAGCGCGAGGGGTCGACTCCGGCCGCAAGCAGCGAGACAATCATGTCAGCCGTACGCGCGCGGAGATCTGCCGGCTCGTAAGCAGCGATGATGGCGTGGTAATCGACGACGCAGAAGAACGACTCGTGCGTGTGCTGCAGGGCAGCCCAGTTCTTTACCGCTCCGAGGTAGTTTCCGATGTGGAGCGTGCCCGAAGGCTGGATGCCGCTGAAGATTCGGGACATTTCGCCAAATTAAAGAGCGAGAGAGAGTAGTTGCAAGCAAAGTCTTTGCGTGATCACAACGAAAATCTGCTCGCAATCGCGCTTGAGGCAGCGCGTGGCGCCGCCGCCGTCATCCGTCGCGCGGCGCCCGGCCGCGCCGATCTCGAGTGGGAGCAGAAGGGCCGCTCGGATTTCGTGACGCGCGTCGACAAGGCCGCTGAAGAGCGAATCGCGTCCATTGTGGCGGATCGCTGCCGCGGTGCGACCATCGTCGGCGAAGAGCTGTCGCCGCAGGCGCCGATCGACTCGGGGACGGTCTTCATCGTGGATCCGCTCGACGGTACCACCAACTTCCTCCATGGCTACGCTGAATTCGCCGTCTCGATCGGTGTCGCCGTCGATGGCGAGCTCAGGGCGGGCGTGGTGCTGAACGTCGCGCGCGGCGATACATTCACGGCCATCAAGGGCGAAGGTGCCCGTCTCGACGATTCACCAATTCATGTTTCCACGCTCGCTGACAATCGCCGCGCTCTCATCGGAACCGGATTTCCCTTCAAGCAAATCGAGATGCTTCCGGAATACCTCGGCCAGTTCAGTCGGGTGGTGCGCGAAACGGCAGGGGTGAGGCGCGCCGGGTCCGCCGCACTCGACCTGGCGAACGTCGCCTGCGGGAGGTTCGATGCATTCTGGGAGCTGGCGCTCGCGCCATGGGATGTCGCCGCGGGCATCCTGCTCGTTCGTGAAGCCGGTGGAGTCGTCACGGACCTTGCCGGAAACGCCGCCCTGCCTCGGGCCGGCGCGTTCGTAGCGGGAAATCCCGCCATGCACGCCTGGCTGGCAACGACGCTGGCGGAAGCCGGTGCCACTACCACCACTGAGACGCGATGAAACTGGTCGAGTGCGTTCCCAACTTCTCGGAAGGGCGGCGGCCCGAAATCGTCACCGCCATCCGCGATGCAATTGCCGCCGTGGAAAGCGTGACAATCCTCGACGTTTCGTCGGATGCGTCGCACAACCGCTCGGTCATCACCTTCGTCGCGCCGGTCGAAACGGCGGTCGAAGCAGCGTTCGCGGGTATCCGGACTGCACTCGAAAGGATCGACCTCACATCGCACAAGGGGGAGCACCCGCGCATCGGCGCCACCGACGTAGTTCCCTTCATTCCGCTCGAGGGGGCGACGATGGAGGACTGCATCGCCCTCGCCCGCGACCTCGGTGAAAGAGTAGGGCGTGAGCTTTCGATTCCGGTGTACCTGTACGAGCGGGCAGCGAAAACTCCCGCCCGCGAGAATCTGGCGGACGTCCGCCGTGGCGAATTCGAGGGGCTGCGCGGCGAGCTCGGCACGAATCCGGCGCGCGATCCGGACTTTGGTCCTTCCCGCATCCACCCGACGTTCGGCGCTATCGCCATCGGCGCTCGGCCCTTTCTCGTCGCCTATAACATCTATCTTGGACCGGCCTCGAATCTTCCCATTGCGAAGAACATCGCAAAGGCGGTGCGCGGGTCCTCGGGCGGTTTCCGCTACGTGAAAGGCCTTGGCCTCGAGGTGGACGGACAGGCGCAGGTATCGATGAATCTCGTCGACACGGAAAAGACGCCGCTCCACAACGCGTTTGATTTTGTGAAGATGCGGGCGGATGCGGAGGGCGCGCACGTCACCTGGAGCGAGATCGTTGGACTCGTGCCCGAGCGCGTGCTCTTTGATGCTGCCGCCAGCCACCTCCAGCTCAGGCAGTTCAAGCCGGCGCAGGTACTCGAGCGGCAGGTAAGAGAGGTGACGGCCGGCGGAGAGAGCATGTCGGGCTTCGTTGCGTCGGTGGCTTCGTCTGATCCCGTTCCGGGGGGAGGGAGCGTCGCCGCGCACGCCGGCGCGCTTGCCGCCGCTCTCGCTCAGATGGTCGCCGGACTGACCATCGGTAAGAAGAAGTACGTCGCCGTCGATGCCGAGATGAAGGAAGCGTCGCTCAAAGCCGTCGCACTCGGGAACGCTCTCGCGGCACTGGTGAAGCGTGATGCCGAGGCATACTCGCTCGTATCGGAGGCGTACAAGCTTCCGAAAGAGCCAGCCGATGCGGCAGCGCGTAGATCGGAAGCGGTTACCAGCGCGCTGCTGAAGGCGGCGGAAGTCCCCCTCGAGACGGGTCGTGCCGCGGTGCAGGTTGCCGAGATTGCTCTGCTCGTCGCGGAGAAGGGGAACTCGAACGCCGTCACCGACGCGGGCGTCGCGGCACTGCTGGCAGAGGCGGCGTGCAGGGGCGCCGACTACAACGTGCGCGTGAACGTGACGGCACTCGAGGACCGGTCGCGCGGAGACCGGCTGAGCGCTGAGTCGATGAAACTGGTGAAAACAGTGGCAGACATCGCGACGCGGGTGGCAAAGCGCGTTGAGGACGCGCTGTCGCAGTAGCTGGGCGCTAGCGCCCCGCAGCTCCGACCGGCTCGCTCGCCAGCGCGGTCAGCACGCGCGGTCCCTGATCGGTGATCGCGATCGTGTGCTCGAAGTGCGCCGAGCGCGTACCGTCGACGGTGACGACGGTCCAGCGGTCGGGCATCGTACGGGTCTCGGGGCCGCCGATGTTCACCATTGGCTCGATCGCAATCGTCAGCCCCGGAGTCAGTCTCACGCCGCGTTTCGGCTTGCCGTAATTCGGAACCTGCGGCTCCTCGTGGAAGCCAACGCCGATGCCGTGGCCGACGAGATCGCGCACGACGCTGAAGCCTGCTTCCTCAACCACGGCCTGCACGGCCGCCCCGATGTCGCCGACGTGATTTTCCGGAGTCGCGGCAGCGATGCCCGCAGCCAGCGAAGCCCGCGTCACCTCGAGCAGACGTTCCGACTCCGCATCCACTTTCCCGACCGCGACGGTCGTCGCCGAGTCGGTGTAGTAGCCGTCGAGCTTCACCCCGATGTCGATCGAGACAATGTCGCCTTCGGCGAGTACGCGCTTCCTCGACGGAATGCCGTGGACGATCTCCTGGTTGATCGAGGTGCAGATGCTCGCCGGAAACCTGTACAGGCCCTTGAAGGCGGGCAGAGCCCCCTCGTGCCCGCGTATGAACTCGTCGGCGATCAGGTCGAGATCGGTCGTCGACATCCCCGCGCGAACACTTTGCTCGAGCAGTCGCACCGTCTCGGCCAGTATCGCGCCGCCGCGAGCCATGATCTCGATCTCGCGCGGCGACTTGAGCTGGATCACTCCGGCTCCAGGGCCTTCAGCGCTCTCGCCGTGACCTCGTCTACGTCGGCGTCGGCGTCGATCTTGACCGGTTCCATCTCGATGCCCTTGTAATATTCGACCACCGGCTCGGTCTGGGCGCGATAGACATCGAGCCGGTTCCTGACCGCGTCCGGCTCATCGTCCTGCCGGCGCATGAGCGACCCGCCGCACTTCTCACACTTGCTGCCCGGCTCGCGGTCCTTGTACGGAGTCTGGCACTGGCCGCACACGGTGCGACCGCTCAGCCGCGAGATCAGTTTCCTGTCACCGATGTCGAAGAGCAACACCTTGTCGATCCTGCGGCCGACTTCAGCGAGCATGATGCCAACGCCCTGGGCCTGCGGTACGGTCCGCACCGCGCCGTCGAGAATGGCGCCCTTTTCGGTCGCCGGCGAGCTCATGACATCCTGAAGAATGGCGAGAATCACGGAGTCAGGGACGAGGTCGCCACGGTCCATGAAGGCTTTCGCCTCTCGCCCGCGCGGAGTGCCGTCACGTAATGCAGCACGAAGCACATCGCCGGTGGCGATCTTGGGGATGCCGAGTCGCGCGGCCAGCTTGTCCGCCTGCGTTCCCTTTCCGGCGCCGGGCGGCCCGAGCAGCACAATGATCATCTTCTAAATCCCGGCAAAGGAGAATCGGAGGAGCGGCTCGCCCCTCCGATCAACCGCTAGAACGCGCCGCCCGCCTGACGGCCGCGGAATCTCACGCGGCCCTTCTTCATGAATCCGTCGTACTTGCGGAGCAGCAGGTGCTGGTGGATCTGAGCCATCGTATCGAGCGCGACACCAACAACGATGAGCAGCGACGTCCCGCCGAACTGGAACGGCACGTTGATCGCGTCGGCGATCATGACCGGCAGGAGCGCGATGAACGTCAGGAAAATCGCGCCCGGCAGCGTTATCCGTGACACCACGTAATCGATGTACTCCGCCGTCTTGCCGCCGGGCTTCACGCCCGGAATGAAGCCACCCTGTTTCTTCAGATTCTCCGAGATGTCGACCGGATTGAAGATGATCGACGTGTAGAAGTACGTGAAGAAAATGATGAGCACGGCCGAGAGCAGGAAATAAAGCCACGTTCCCGGCTGGAAGAGATCGGAGATCACGCGAGCCGAATCGTTGTTGCTGAACTGCGCCAGCGCTCCCGGGACAACGATCACCGACTGCGCAAAGATGATCGGCATGACACCCGCCGCGTTGACGCGGAGCGGGATGAAATTCTTCGCCGCCTCGCGCTGGCGTCCGCGCGCCATCGTGCGCTGAGGTATCTGGATCATCACCCTTCGTGCCGCCATCGTCACGGCGACGGTTCCCGCCACGACCGCGATCATCACGATCGCGAGCACGACCAGCGAGAACGGACCGACCGCCTGGGTGCGCACGAAGCCAAAAGTGCCGAAGATCCCCGGCCAGAAACGCTCGACGATCGAAAAGAAGATGATGAGCGACGCGCCGTTACCAAGCCCGCGCTCGGTGATCTGCTCGCCAAGCCACATCACGAACATCGCGCCGGTGGTGAGCACCAGCACCATCTGCACCTTGAATCCCATGCCGGGATTGACGACCGCGTTCTCGAGTCCGGACGTAAAGAGGGCGAATCCCCAGCCCTGAACGGCGGCGAGAAGCACGGTCAGGTATCGCGTCCACTGCGTGATCTTCTTCCTGCCCTCCTCGTCCTTCTGCATCTTCTCGACGGTCGGGATGACCACGCCGGCGATCTGCATGAAAATGCTGGCCGAGATGTAGGGCATGATGCCGAGCGCGAACACGGTCGCCTTCGAAAGCCC
>JACCRL010000004.1 GCA_013813605.1 Gemmatimonadaceae bacterium | reverse complement strand
TCGACAAACAATTCACGCTCCTCGGCCGGAAAGAACGAATTGAAGTTCGAGTTGGCCACGACGGCGGTGTAGAAGAACGCTTCGACTTCCTCGAGTACCTGCACCAGCCGGAGAAATCCCGCGTCGGACCGCAGATCGAACGACACCCCCGTGACTGGTTCGCCCGGCCCGACGATTCCATCATCATCATCATCGCAGCTCATGAGAACCCCAGGCAGCGCTACCGCGCCAAGCATCCGAACGAAACCGCGACGGCTTGTCGGCTGCCGCAATCCTGCTTCGATCACACCGAGGTCGCGCGCACTATCCTCTCGAATCTTTGACATGTCTTGTCCTCGTCCGCCAGCCCTGTTGAAAGGAACGATCCGGCTAGCACTGATCGCTCAATGGTTTTCAGACTTTACTTGTACTGGAGTGACGAGCAGCTTCTATGCCACGATGTAAACGACAACGCACTTGACTTATTCGAGCTCTACCAGGAGAGCGCCCTTTTCTACTGCTGAGCCGGGATCAGCCTGAACCCTTTTTACGGTACCGGCGCCGGTAGCGCGCAACTCATTCTCCATCTTCATCGCTTCCATCACGACGAGCCCCTGTCCCGCTTCCACCCGGTCCCCGACTTTCACGTTGACGCGCACGATCAGGCCCGGCATCGGCGCGATTACAGGCGCGGGACCGCTCGGCCCTTTCGTTGCCGCGGACAGATCGCGAATCGCACGCGTCCGCTCATCCAGCGCCTCGGCGTCGAACCGGTACCCATCGATCCACAGAGTGTAACGCCCCCGACCCGGGTGCTTCTGCGCCACCACACGGTGAACCTCACTCCCGATCCGGACGACGTAGAGGGGGGAGCCTTCAACGTCTTCCATCTCGACGTGCACGGAGTTTTCGGCGAGCGTCGCTTCCGTGCCTTCGACGTTTACGGTTTGGCGTTCGTCGTTGAGCTGAACCACGTACTTCACGGCGTGTCCGGCCTGAGCTCGCACACCGTTTCTACGTGCGCGGTCTGCGGAAACATGTCGAATGCACGCACGCTGTCGATCCGGTAGCCGGGCATGCGCGCAAGGTCCCGCGCGAGCGTGGCGGGATTGCAGCTGATGTAGATCACCGACTGCAAACCAGTGCGATTTTCCTCCAGCGTTGCCGACACTTTCTCGTCAACGCCGGCGCGGGGCGGGTTGATGACCACGACATCTGCGGGCATCGCGCCAGGCAGGATGTCCTCTACGCGACCCTGCAGTGCCACGCTCGGCGGAGCCAGCCGTTCGCCTGACCAGCGGCTCGCCTCTTCATCCAGTTCGATCGCGCTCACTCTTATCCCGAGCTCTGAAAGAGCGACGGAGAGCTCTCCCGCGCCCGAATACGCATCGATCAGAGTGGCTGGCTCCCGGCGGCCGACCAGGGCCAGCACATATTCCCTGAGCTCTTTCGCCATCAACGGGTTTACCTGCGCGAACGACGCGCTCGGAAACTTCTCGCGCCGCCTGTCATATAGTAGCCGGCGCGGTCCGTTGTCCGGTTCCCACCAGAGCGCAACGATGTTCGGAAGCGAGGCGGCGAACGCTTCCCCGGACCGCCATGACTGCGCGCCCATCATCACGAAGGTGGGACCTTCCTCCGTCAGACGAACGCTTCCACGCAACTCTCGCGCGTCGGGAAAATGATGCTCGGCACTCATGATCTCGCGCCAGGCGGCGACGACTGGACTGTCGGTGATTGGACAGTCGGCCAGCGCGAAGACGCGCGACGGCTCGTCGTAGGGGTGCAGTCCGGCAATCCAGTGCGGCCCGCGGCGCACCATCGCCAGCGTGAGCTTTGTCCGGTAGCGCCACTCCGCGGGGCTGCGCGAGATGTCGGGGAGGTCGATGAACCGCTTGCCGATTCGCTGCAACGAGTCGCGGATGATGCGCTGCTTGGCGACCAGCTGTGACTCGTAACTCATGTGCTGCACCTGGCATCCGCCGCAGCGGTCGCGCGTGTAATGCGGACACGGCGGATCCACCCGTTGCGCTGATGCGGTGACGACGCTGCGGAGGGAGCCGCGCGCGAAGTGACCCTTGCCCGCAACCTGCGCCGTGACGATGTCCCCCGGCGCGGTGCGCGGAACGAAAACGACGAGGCCGTCGCTGCGGCCCACGCCGTCGCCGCCCGCGGCAATCGAGTCTATCGCAACGCTGATGACGCCGGCCATCAGTCGCGGAGTGCCGCGTTCCGGGCCGACCGCTTCCATGCGTCGTCCAGTTTCACCACGGATTCATTGGCCGGACGCTGTCGACCACCGCGATCGCGCTCGGCGAGCAGGGCTGCGGAGATTGCCGCGACGCGGAACAGCTCGTCGGCGGGCCTTCGCGCCAGAATCTTCGGCAGACGCTGCTCGAGCCATTGAATGTGAATTTCGCCGCGTTGAAACTCTTCGTCGTCCATCATGCGGACGTGAAAGTCACGCGAGGTCTCGATGCCGACGATCACCAGGTCCACCAGCGCGCGGCGCATTCGCCGCACCGCCTGCTCGCGGTCAGAACCCCAGACGATGAGCTTGGCCAGCATCGGGTCATAGTGCAGGCCGACCTCGCTGCCCGACTCGATCCCTCCGTCCCACCGCACGCCCGGCCCGCTCGGCAGGTGCAAGTGGGCTACGCGGCCTGTCGACGGCAGAAATCCGTTCGCAGCATCTTCACTCGTGATGCGGCACTCGATCGCCCAGCCGCGAGGCACAATCTGATCCTGTTTGAAGGGTAGCTTCTCACCCGCGGCGATCCGAAGCTGCCACTGTACGAGATCTATTCCGGTTACTAACTCGGTCACAGGATGCTCGACCTGGAGCCGCGTATTCATCTCCAGGAAATAGAAGTTTCCGTCGCTATCGAGAAGAAACTCGCACGTGCCGGCGTTCACGTAGCCCGCCGCTTTCGCCGCGCGTACC
>JACCRL010000450.1 GCA_013813605.1 Gemmatimonadaceae bacterium | reverse complement strand
GAATCCAGCTTCGTCGGAAAGCGGCGGCTGACCGGGCGTTGCCTGCACGATCTCGCTCACTGGCGGTTAGAAGTCTGGGCGACGGAGGATCGAGCTGAGAGATTTTCAAGCGCGGATGCGAGATTCCGGCGCAGTTGCGGGAGCTCTGGAGCGAGCGCGATGCCGCGCTCGGCGGCGCCGCGCGCGTGGTCGACGTCGCCGCGGCGCAGGTATGCGGCTGCGGCATTGTTGAGGAGAATGGCGGATTCAGGATGGGCCTCCACGCCCGCGCCGAGGAGCAGCAGCTCGCGGTCCGGATCGCCGGTGAGAGCAGAGCATTGCGCCGCGTAGTGGAACCACACCGCGGGGGGCGGCCCGGCCGTCCACAAGCTGCGCGCATCGCTGAGAGACACCCGCGCGCCTTCGAGGTCTTCGAGGCGGAGAGCGACGATCGCCGCCTGGAGATGGACAAGCGGGTCATCGCGCCCGCCTGCTGCGAGCGCGCGCTCGATCACAAGGCTCGCCTTCTCGAGCTGACTCATTCGCTCGTAGGCGATGGAGAGGTTGTGCAGCAGCGCCGTCTTGCTCGGCGCGTTCGGCGCGGCTGTCATGAAGGCGTTCGCCGCTGCCGACCACTCCTTCCTCCTCAGCGCGATGAGGCCCATGTAGAATGAAGCGGCCGGGTCCGGGGCATCTTCGACCAGAGCGCGAAACTCACGCTCCGACTCCTCGTGCATTCCCGCGCGGTACAATGCAGCCGCGAGCTCGCGGCGCTCCGGCGGGCTGGCGTTTCGTGGCAGGGTCGGGATAGTACTCTTGCGCCCTACCGGTTGCAGAAACGCCGCGTTGATGAGGCCGTAGAGTGCCTTGCCGACCTCGAACTCTCCAAGGGCGGAATCGCGGATGAGCGCATTGATGTCGCGATGGCCGTTGATGAGCGGCATCAGCGCTTCCTGCTCGGGCGTCAGCGAATCGCGGTTCGACATCAGCTTCTGCCGGTCGGTGCTGAACACGACGTCGAAGCTGGGAATCTTTTTCTCGATCAGGGACCATTCGTCGACGCGCCGCGCGCCCTCGAGCAGCAGCGATTGCGGATCAACGGAAACCAGCGGTGACCCGGGCAGCGGCTCGACACCGGCTTCGAAGTTGAACGTGCCGCTTGTCCAGGTGAACAGCGTGTAAACCGAATTCTCGGTGTCCAGAGGCCTGTTGACGACCGCAGCATGGCAGATCCGGCCGCTATCGAAGTAGATGGAGCCGAAGTTGTCGTGGAACGACAAGCCGAGGCAGCCGGTCTTCTTCCCCATCGACAGGAGCTGGAGAACGTCCGGAAGGCTCGCCTCCTTCAGGCTGCCCTTGATCGCCACTAGCGCAGCTCCTCGATAATGCGGTCGGTCACGTCTTCCCAGTCCGTTATGACGGCATCGTCGGACTTCGGCGCTTGCGCGGCGGCCGGAATGATGGCACTCACGCGCTGCGCAATTTCCTCTGAGATGTCAGCCATGAACCCGGCAAATTCGCCGCTGTCGCGCTTTGCGCCCGTGCCTTCAGCGTTTGCCACCCGGCCCCTCTGTCGGAACTGGCGCGCTCAGTCGGGAGAGCACGAGTGTGGAAATGCTGCGCAGCGTCTCGAACACGCCGCCACCCGCAGGTGCGGTTCCCGGAAACGAGGGAACGCCGCGAAAGTTCAGCGTGTGGTCCAGCTCCTGAATCGCGCTCAGTTCGGCGGACGGCAGGTCGCGCTTGTTGTACTGCATCACGAGCGGAATGGTGCGCGGATCCATTCCTTCGTCGGCGAGATTAGTGTGCAGGTCCTGCAGGCTCTCGATGTTCTCCGCCATCTGCCGCGCCTGGCTGTCGGCAACGAAAACGACTCCGTCAACACCCTGGAGAACGAGCCGGCGCGTCGCCGCGTAGTAGACCTGGCCCGGCACGGTGTACAGCTGGAAGCGTGTCGCGAATCCGGAGATCGTTCCCAGGTCGAGCGGCAGGAAATCGAAGAACAGAGTGCGGTCCGTCTCGGTCGCGAGCGAAACCATCTTCCCTTTCCGCTCCTCGGGAAGCTGACTGAAGATGTGCTGGAGATTGGTCGTCTTGCCCGAGCGTCCCGGTCCGTAGTAGACGATCTTGCAGGTAATCTCGCGATTGCCGTAGTTGACGACTGACATCGGTCTACCCC
>JACCRL010000333.1 GCA_013813605.1 Gemmatimonadaceae bacterium | reverse complement strand
TGAGTCATGACGATCGAGCGCGCTACCGCGTATGCGCGGCGCTGGTGCAGTCGCACCAACCCGGCGAAGCCGCGCTCGTCACCCGACTGCGCGAGCGTGACGAGCTCCTTCTCCTCATCTGGAATACGTATCGGTGCGGCCAATCGTTGAATTTCCGCGGAAGGGGCTGATGTTTCAGGCCCACTCAGTGTACGCGGCTTCCCGCTGGAGCGTTGGGGCTAGTGCTTCGCCGCTCCGGACTCGGCCTTCTCCCCACGGTAGTGCGCGTTGGTCATCATCACGATCGCCGTCATGAGGAGAAAAATCGTGACGGCGCCGAGCACCATTCCCGTAAGCGCGGCAGACAAATCGGTTTTCTTTTTTGCTTGTGCCATCTTAGGTCCCCTTGGTCCCGGCCGCCTCGCCGGATACGCGAACCTTTGTGATAGTGTCGTTCTGGGCGATCTTCGGCACGATATCGACCCCTTCGGTGACCTTGCCGAAAACAGTGTGCACCCCATTGAGATGCCGCGTGTTCTGCTCGCTCAGCACGATGAAGAACTGGCTGCCGCCGGTATCCTTGCCGGCGTGCGCCATGGACAGCGCGCCGACGTCGTGCTTGCGGGGATTGCCCTGCGTTTCGCACTTGATCTTGTAGCCCGGTCCGCCGGTTCCCACTGGACCCTTGGCGGCATCGCCGCCCTTTGAGTACGGGTCGCCGCCCTGCACCATGAAGTCCTTGATCACCCGGTGGAACTTCGTGCCGTCGTAGAAGCCGGCGTTGGCGAGCTTCTCGAAATTCTCGACAGTCTTCGGCGCATCTTTTTCATACAGCTCGGCGCGCATTGCGCCGCGGCTCGTCTCGATAGTGGCGTATCTGGTCATGGTCCGGTGGAAGGGTGTGAATCAGCGTAAATGATAATCATAAACGCGGACTAACGCGCTCTTCGCTCGCGCGCGAACGCAGTGACCCCCTCCGCTGTCCTGGTGTTGAGTATCGCGGGCGCGCCGAGCCACGCTTTCCTCGCCAGCCCGATCCCGAAATGGACGTTGTCCAGGCTGGCGGTCGAGTGCGCGTCGGGCCCGATCTCAACCATAGTGCCTGCTTCGCGCGCCATCCGGCAGTAACGCCAGTCGAGGTCGAGACGGTGCGGGTCTGCATTCAGCTCGACGGCAACTCCCCGCTCCGTCGCGCGCGCGATCACGGCCTCGACATCCAGCGCGTAGGGCTCGCGTGTCAGCAGCAGGCGCCCGGTGGGGTGAGCAAGGATCGTGAGGTGAGGATCGTCGAGCGCCGCGAGCACCCGCCGCGTCATCTCGTCGCCGTCCATGCTGAAGCGCGAGTGGATTGAGCCAATGACATAGTCGAACCGGGCGAGCGTTTCCGCATCGTAATCCACCCGCCCGTCGGCAAGAATATCCGCCTCGATTCCCTTCAGGATGCGAAAGTCGCTGTAGCCCTCGTTGAGCGCGTCGATCTCGTCGTGTTGCGCGCCAATCCTGTCACGCTTGATTCCGCCGGCGTAGAACGCCGCTTCGGAATGATCCGAGATGCCGATGTAGCTCCATCCGCGTTCGCGGGCCGCGTCCGCCATTTCGGCGATCGTCGCCGTGCCATCTGACCAGGTCGAGTGACAGTGCAGAATGCCGCGCAGGTCGGCGTACGTCACCAGCTCTGGCAGGGAGTTTTGCGCCGCCGCCTCGACCTCGCCCATTCCTTCCCGCATTTCCGGAGGAATGCTCTGCAGGCCGAGCGCGGTGAAAAATCCGTCTTCCCCCGTGAGCGCGACGGCTTTCCCGTTCTCGCGCTCCAGACGATTGCCGCTGATGCGAAATCCTGTCGCCTTCGCGTGCTCAATGACCGCATCGACGTGTGCCGCGCTTCCGGTCGACCGCCACAGGGCGACCGGGTATTCGTCCTCCCGCGCGCAGTGCAGATCGAGGCGCGTTCCGTCCACCAACAGCAAGGCGATCGTACCCGATTCCTCACCGGGCGTGGCGGAAGCGACTCCTGGAACCCGCCCGAACGACGCGGCGATCCCGGCGGGATCTCCCGTGCATTCCATCGCGATGTCGATGTCGGCGACGACTTCATTGTGGCGGCGTATCGAGCCGGTGATTTCGGCGCTCTTCACTTGAGGGTGCTTCCTGACGCTCGCGAGTATCACGTGCGCCGCGATCGCGGCCTCGGGAAAACGCGTGAGGTGAGCGTGCCGCCGCATGACGGCGATGCCCTTGAGGATTCGCTCCGCCGTCTTCGCGCCGAAGCGCGGCAGCGTCGCCAGACGTCCGTCCTGCGCCGCCGCTTCGAGATCGGCTACCGTCTCGACGCCAAGCTCGCGATGAATGAGCTGTACTTTCGCGGCGCCGAGGCCAGGGACGCGCATGAGATCGATGAATCCGGAAGGCATTCCTTCCTGCAGCTTGGCGAGGTAGGAAGACTCGCCTGTCTCGATCAGCTCGCGGACCACCGCCAGGGTTGCGGGGCCGATGCCGGAGGTCCCGGCGATCTCACCCGACTTGAGCAGCGGGGCCAGGTCGTCGGTGTCGAGCGCGACGAGTGCGCGCGCTGCTCCCGCGTACGCCCGTGCCTTGAATTTGTGCTCGCCTTTTACCTCGAGAAGCGCGCCGATCTGCGACAGAACGTGCGCGGCCGAACGAGAGTCCATGCTCTCAATATACGGCTAGCCTTCTTCGATTCCGGCGTGGAAGGGAAGGGTCTTCACGATCTCTTCGATCTGCTTCTGGATCAGCTCGAGCTCCTGGCTGGCGCCCTCGCTGTCGAGCATGCCATGGCGCATCGTCACGGCAACTCGGTTCATGTACTTGATCTTCGTGAGGATCTCTTCAGTTGCGCGGCGCAGGCGGATGTAGCGGCGTTTGTCGGCGAGGGCGCGGTGACAGCGGCGCTCGAGGTCTTGGGGCGTGAGCTTGCGGGCGATCTCGACCGCTTCCGCGATCGTGCGGCCGGGTACGGCGCCATGATCGGGGATTCCCATCTGGTCGCTCGACGGATCGCTGAACCACAATCTGCCGATGTACTCAACGCCGTCGTAGGCGAGCCGCAGGGCGACTTTGTATTCCTTGCCGTCGACGGATATCGAGCTGATGGCGTGGTGTGTGACTCCCGAATCTGAGGTCATAGCTATCGGTTGCTCACCGGGGCCTGGTCTTCTGTAAAAAGGTTTCCAGCGCGGCGAAAAGTCTGTCGGGCTGTTCAACGTACGGCACATGGCCACAAGCGTCCAGCACCACCAGCTCTGCGCCAAGGGCGTGGGCCGCGTCTACGGAAGACGCCGAGGGTATTGGATCGTCACGGCCGTAGATCACAGATGCGGGTATCTGCAGCCCGGAAATGCGTGAAATAAGGTCGAATTCGCCGAGGCTTTCCCACACTGATTGTTGGACTCGGGCAACTACGCGGAACGGCGTCAGCTCGGACGCCGCCGCGGGATCGGCGAAGTATCCGGCGACGCCGATCTCGAAATTACGCTGCCGGTGGGCAGCCGGATCACGCTCGCGTAGCCCTGATGAGGCAAGCTCGTTGCGCATGCGCGAGATCTCTGGACCGCGTTGGCGCCGCGCGAACTCCGCTTCGAACGCCTGCCGGTGGGCGCGAGTCAGCGGGGCAGGACTGATCAGCGCGAGCCTCGCCGGCTTCAGCGTATCGGCGCCGGCGGCGTACAGAAGCGCCAGCATCGCGCCCCATGAATATCCGACGATCGAAAGTGGGTCGAGCCTGAACTCCTGGATGACCGCGGCAAGGTCCTCGACGTGCGTTTCCCACGTAACTGGAATGCGAGCGTCGGATTTGGAGCGTCCGCCGCCGCGCTGGTCGTAGAAAAGGAGGTCGTAATTCTCGCCGAGGCGGAGCATCTGCGGCAGCAGGTAGCAATGATCGGCGCCGGGACCACCGTGGAGTACGAGAAGCTGTTCGGCGCCGGCCTTGCCGTATCTCGCCCAGTAGAGCGGCGAAGCAGTCGTCGCGGTCATGCCTTCCTCTCGCGGCGCCGGTATCGGCTTCGGCACTAAAGAAACCTGGAGGAAGGGTTCGTCGTGTTGCTGCTCAGCGCGCCGTGAAATCCGTTTTCGCGGTCACGGCGCGGCAGGTCGCCGCGATAAGGTCGGCGGCGCGGTCGAGATCCTGGAGGCTGACGAGCTCGTTCGGGGAATGCATGTACCGGTTCGGGATGGAAACGAGCGCCGTTGCCACACCCTCACGCGCAATGTGGATTGCGTCGGCGTCGGTGCTCGTCTCGCGTCCGGCCGCCTGCACCGAGACCGGAATCGCCTTCGCTTCGGCCGTCTCACGCAGGAGGTTGAACACCACTGGCGAGATGATCGACCCGCGCGTCAATACCGGGCCGCCATCGATTGCCGCCTCGCCGTACTCCTTCTTCTCGATGCCGGGATGGTCCACCGCGAAAGTCACGTCCACGACGATCGCCATCTGCGGACCGATGCAGGTGGCGCAGACTCCGGCGCCGCCACCACGGTAGCCGATTTCCTCCTGGGTCGTCGCGACGCCGACGAGTTTGGCTTCGCCTGGATCTTCCGCATACCGGCGTAACGCTTCGAGGACCACAAAGGCGCCAATGCGGTCGTCGATAGAGCGCGAGACGAGCCTGCCATTGGGGAACTCGATCGTGCGTGCATCGATGACGCCGGGATCGCCCACCTCGAGCATCTCCTGCGCTTCCTTCTTTGATCGCGCGCCAAAGTCGATCCAGAGCTCCGGAATCTTTGTCGCCTTCCCGCGGTCTTCCTGCTTGATCATGTGGATCGGCTTTCTGCCGACGACGCCGAACACATCTCCGCCGCGTCCCATGAAGCGAAGCCGCTGTCCGACGAGCACCTGTGGGTCCCACCCGCCGATGGGGCCGATGTAGCCGAAGCCCTCGTCGTCGATGTAGGTGAGGATCACACCGATTTCATCGATGTGCCCAGCCAGCATGATCGTCGGCCGGCCCTCCGGGTTTACTTCGGCGATGCTGTTCCCGGCGACATCGCCCCGCACGGCGGCGAATGTCTTCGCCTGCTCACGCCAGACTTTGGCCGGCGCCGATTCAAATCCGGAAGGTCCAGGAGTGTCGAGAAGCTTCTTTAGAAAAGCGATTGATTCTGGTGAGAACATCGGGTCCAATATAGCACGCGCTGGCGTGTAAACAGAAAGCGCGGCGGGGCGCGTACGCCTCTTGCACCTCTGACGTGACAGGAGTCATTCACCTGCGATTCACCTGCGCGAGCCCTATGAAATCGTCTGGCCCATCGGTCGCTGTCGCCGTCGCATTGCTCAGCTCCCTCCCGCTGTCGGGAGCGATCGGAGCACAGGCAGCTGCAGTAGCGAGCTCCGCGCCCATTTCCGCGGTTGGCTACACGGTCACAT
>JACCRL010000408.1 GCA_013813605.1 Gemmatimonadaceae bacterium | reverse complement strand
CTCTTCAACTCGAGTCTCGACGGAAAAGTACGCCGCGCGATCGACATCCCCGAAGGAGACGAAGTTGACGAATCCGCCTTCAAGGCGCTCGTTCGCCCGGCGGTCGCCCTCAACAGTTCTGGCAAGTCGAAATCTTTGAAGAAGGCGAAGTCCTAACGGATTTTGTATCATCACGCGCGTTGGAATTCGGTATCACAGTTGGAGGCCCAGTGATCCTATCACATGAATGACCACTGGATCGCTGAGACAACGTTCGTTCTGCGCCGCCGCGACGGGAGTAGAACACCTATCCACGTGGCGATCAGCGCGCCACGGCAAATCGGTCCAGCCGAATGGAGCTGCACGCTGTTGCTTCGAGGTGTGTACGATGATCTCGCTCCGATGGTCGGAGGCGATGCCATCCAGGCGCTTGGACTGGCGTGGGGGCTGGCAAGGCAGCTCCTTACAACGCTCGAGGCCACAGGCGATGTCCTGGAGTACGAGGACGGTGAGGCCGTTCCATTGTCAGCGTATTTCGACGATCCGTGATACCGGCTTCATCAATTGCGTGCGATGACGAATAGGACGGGTCTGTGGTCCGATGTCTCCGTCTCGAGAACTTTTGCGCTCACGCAGCGCCAGCCCGGGGGAAGAAGCAGGTAGTCGATGCGCTTGACCGGCGCATTCGCGGGATAGCTGAGGCCCGATCCCTCTCCGCACTCAGGCCACGGGTCGCGCACAGAGCTTCCGCGCAGCATGTCGATCACCGCGCTGCCCGGTTCGGCGTTGAGGTCACCGCCCAGAAGCGATGTGCCGCTCGCGCCACGCGGCGGGTGAGCGACAAGCTGGAGCAGGGTCGCCATTTCCTGACGCCGGTAGAAATCTTCCCGCGACGCGTCGATGTGGGTGTTCAAAACGGAGATTCTTTCGCCCGGCGCGCGAATGAGCACCTGCAGTGCGCCACGCGGCTCGTAGGAACCACCCGACCTCTCCTGCCGTGGTGTCACGGGCAGCCGGTGAAGTGAATCGAACTCAATCGGCCAGCGCGAGAGAACCGCGATGCCGTACTCGCCGCCCTGGAAATCGAGCGACTTACCGAATGCGCCGTGCATGCCGGTCAGCTTCTTCAGAACGGCGGGCTGATCGATCTTTCCGGAGCGGGTGGTGAAGCGATCGACTTCCTGAAGAAGCGCGATATCGGCCTTATGCTCCAGGATCAGCGCGGCGACTCGGGAAAGATTGTCGACTCCACTTGCGTCCTTGCCCGCGTGGATGTTGTAGGTGAGGACGCGGACGGTCTCCGGCTGATTGCCGTGCGGAAGCGAGGAGCACCCGCAAATCAGCAGTACCAGCGACAGATATCTCATCAGCGCGTCCTCGGTTTCGGCTTGAGCAGAAGGTCCTGGAAGTCGAAGCTGAAATCGACCGACTCCGAGACTGGCTGCATCTTGATCTGGTCGATGCTCGCGTTCGGATTGAGCGCAAAAGTGACGAACGCATCGGCGCGCAGCTCGCGATCCCGCCAGCGCGCGACAAAGGTGTCGTGCTGCCAGTGCACGAGATCACCGACAAGCGAGGGACTGTGAGCGAAGCGGATGAAGAGCTTTCCACTTTCCTGACCGATGATGACGTCGCCGTACCATGGATCCGCGTACGTCCCCATATAGCCGGACAAAGGCAGCGAGGGACGCGAGAGCGAATCACGCTTCGCCGCAGCCGCCCTGTCCGCTGCTGCAATGCGATCGTTGCCGCCGGCCTCGAGACGTTTGTAGATGGCTGGGTAGTCTACTGGCGCCGCGCCCAGGAAATGATCGAGCAGTCGGTTCGTGATCGCGTTGAACGCATACCCGGATTCCTGGTTGGTAAGCACCGCTACTCCGGTCTTCTGGTCGGGAAGCATTACGACCTTGGACAGATAGCCGGGCAGTCCGCCCGTGTGCGACAGGAGCTTCCTGCCGCGGTAGTCGCTCACGAAAAAGCCGAGGCCGTATCCAACGAAGCTTGAACGGAGGAAGCTGAGCTCCGGCGCCGGAGTGCCCGGCGTGATCGGTGTCACGAGAGTCCAGAGCTCGCGCGCAGTGCTTTGCGAAAACAGGCGTGAGCCGTCCGACAGCCGCCCCGAGTCGAGCTGCACGATCATCCACTTCGCCATGTCCGTAGCGCCGGCATTGATGCCGCCGGCCGGATTCGTGTTATCGCTCGCGAACGGCGCGACCCGGCGGACCCGCCCTTCGACTTCGGCGTGAGGGAAAGCGTCGTTGCCCGCTGCACCCGCGTCGGAGTGGCGTACGTTGCTGTTCGTCATGCCGACTCTGGCAAGGATCCGCGACGAGACGAAATCTTCCCATGTCTGCCCGCTGATGGTCTCGATCACCTCACCAGCGATCAGATAGAGAACGTTGTCGTAAGCGTACGCCGTGCGGAACGACGTCGCCGGCTTGATGAAGCGGAGCCTGCGGGCGATCTCCTTCCTGTCGTAGGTCGAAGGCGGCCACCACAACAGATCTCCTGCGCCGAGGCCGAGGCCGCTGCGATGGACGAGCAGGTCGCGGATGGTCAGCTCGCGGGTCACGAACGGATCGTACATCGCGAAGCTGGGCAGATACCGGATCACCGGTGCATCCCACTCCAGCTTCCCCTCTTCGACGAGGATTCCGAGGGCGGTGGCGGTGAACGCCTTCGTGTTGGAGGCGATCCCGAAGCGCGTGAGTGCGTCCACGGGGACGGATTTGCCAAGCTCGCGGACACCGTAGCCCTTGGCGGCCAGGACTTTTCCGTCTTTCACTACCGCCAGGGAGACACCCGGGACCGTGAACTCCTTCATCACTCGGGCGATGTAGGAGTCGAGGTCGGCCGGCAGTGACATGGGCGACTGTGCGGGAAGAGCAGACGCGAAGAGGAACGCGAGAGCTGAGGACAGCGACTTTAGTTTCATGCGGAAAAGTTGTAGTGCTGGGAGCTTAACTGCCACTGAGAACGACACAGATCCGAGGGATCAGAAGCGTAGATGCCAGTTGCTAGATTGAACTCGGCACCGCCCACTGGCCCGCAGACGGCGAGCAGCCAGACTACTTTCACTGCTTCTGGGCCTCTTGAGCTTGAGGACGGGATCGGTCTCGCGGATAGAGTAAGGCCAGTTTGACTCGTCGTCGTCATCTAGAAACTGGCATCTATGC
>JACCRL010000390.1 GCA_013813605.1 Gemmatimonadaceae bacterium | reverse complement strand
ATGTTGACTGGGACCGCGTCGATGGATTCCGCGTAGGCGATCGAGGTTCCCGTCGCGAACATCATGTAGTGCCCTGCCATTCGCTCGAATATGTGTGCGAGTGGCAGGAAGCTGAGGCAGACATCAGTCCCGCTGAACGGAACCGCCTCCATCGCCGCCTTAACGTTGGAATGAATGTTGTCATGACTCAGCATGACGCCCTTCGGCTCGCCGGTCGTGCCTGAAGTGTAGATGAGCGTGGCGAGGTCGTCGGGCTTTACCTTGAGCGCCTCGTCCCTGTACCGCCTCGTCGTTTCGGCGGTCTCACCCTCGGCGCCGCGTTTCTCGAGCGTGGTGAGGGTCATGTCGGCGAGCGCGCCGACTTCATCGAATGCGATGACGGACTTGAGCGTTGGAACCCGGGCGCGGATCTGCTTGATCTTCTCAGCGTGGTCACGCGTGGAGACGAAGATCGCTGAAGCGCCTGCATCCTTGAGGATGTAGGCGATCTGGTCAGCGGGGAGCGTTGGATAGATCGGCACGTCGGTGCAGCCGGCAGTGAGGCACGCAAAGTCGGCGATTGCCCACTCGGGTCTGTTCTCGGAGAGAATTCCGACGCGGTCGCCCCTGCTTACGCCGCTGGCGAGCAATCCGCGCGCGGCGTGCCGCACTCGGTCCGCAATCTCTCGGTGCGAGATGGGTTTGTAGGTCCCGCCCGATTTTACCTGCAGCGCGTCGGGCCGGTCGAACTTCGCGACCGCGTCGAAAAAGAGCTGAGTGAGTGTCCCTGGAGCGGGGCGTTTTCCACCGCGTGCCTGCATCACCGTCTCCCGTAAGCGTTGTCTAGCTTCGCGGCCTTACCCGGAGGACAAGTCTTACCGGGCTGCCCGACACCTGCTGCCCCCTGTACTTCACCGTCGCATCGACGAGCACCGAATCCGTAATCGCGCCGAGAAAAACGGGTCTCACGCGCACTGCTCGCCCGGCGATACCGCTCGCATCCGTCGTATCCACTCGCGATTGCCTGCCAACATCGTTCACCAGCTCGGCAAGCTGGGAACTCTGGCCCGCGACGATGGCGAAGCTCACCACGTAGGACGTAACCGCGCTGTCCGGAGGATTGGCTCCGTGCGCGACCTTGACCGTGAGCCGCGGCGAGACGTTGAGTGTGCTGTCGACGAGAGAATAAAGCAAGCTGTCACGTCCGTTTACGGCGCGCACCGTTTCCGGACGCAGCGTCACGGCTACCCGCTGTACCGCCTGGAGCGATCCGACGCTCGCGATCACCCGCGCCGGTGTCGTGCGCAGGCTATCCGCGGTGACAATGCCGGTCAGGCTGTCAACCCGGACTCCGCGATCCCCTGACTGAAAGCGCACGTTCGTCGCGGGAATCTCGTCTCCCTCGTAATTGAAAACGCGGACGACCGGGCGGACCACGACTCCAGTGGTGTCGCGCAGCGTATCGCCGAGCACGACTGATGGCGAAGCGAGCGAATCGAACTCGATCGAGAGGACTGAGTTCTTGTTGCCGCTGGCGTCGCTGCAAGCCGCCGCCGCCGCCGCGGCGAGGGCGACGATCATGCCGCCGAAGAAAAGCCTAATCTTCATTGAGACGGTCGGCGAGCAGTGTTGCCAGGTTGACGTATGCCTGCGATGCCGGGTCGGCGGGGCTTCTTACCACCACTGGCTGTCCAGCGGCGAACGCGTCCGCCGTCGCGATCGTGCGCGGGATGACGACATCGAAAACGATGTTGGCAGGCAAATGCTTGCGCACGTAGTCCACCACCCGGTCGCTGGCAGGATTGTTCTCCTCGAACATCGTGAGCAGTATGCCGTCCAGCGTCAGCCTCTCGTTGGTGGTGACGATGTCCTGAATTCCGCGCAAAATCTGCGGCGTTGTCTGAAGCGCAAGCGGTTCGCACTGGAGTGGCACGATCACGTGTTCGGAGGCGCCGAGCACCTTGCGTGTGATCGAGCCAAGTCCGGGGGGCGTATCCACGACGACGACCTGGCAGCGCTGCTCGGCCATGCCAAGGAGGTCGTGCAGCACGTCGGTCTCGCCGATGAGCTGCTGGTAAGTCGCGTGATCCGCTTCATCGGCGACCGACCCGGCGAGGATCACGCGGAGCCACGGTAACGCGGTGGGCAGGATGATGTCGCGGAGCTCGCGATGACCGTTCAGGTAGTCCGCGAAACCATAGGTCGGATGACCGCGCTGCAATCCGGCGCCGTAGCGCACCGATCCCTGCGGATCGACGTCGATGAGGAGTGTCTTCATCCCGCGTCTCGCGAAAGCAGCGGCGAGGTTTACAGCGGTTGTGGTCTTGCCGACACCTCCCTTCTGGCTAACGACAGCTAGGACCGCTCCCATTTACTCCAGAATCTCCGGATACTCGTTGGTCTTCAGCTGCTCGCCTGGTGCGGGCGGGCTCGAGCTCTTGAGCTCGCTGATCGCCTTCTGGGCGTGTTTCACCCAGCGCTCCGCCTCCTTGCTCGGTGGCGGGTCCATCAGAAACGCTTCGAGATGGAACGCTGCGTCGCTCACCTCGCCCCGCCTGATGAGGAGGAAAGCGAGTCCATAGTGCGCGCCCGGCAGTCTGGGCTCCACCGCGAGCGCACGCCGATAGTACCGGATCGCCTCGTCGAGCAGTCCAAGCTTCGAGTAGGCGATCGCCATGTTTTGCAGGACTTTGTGATTATTGGGCCGCTGGCGGAGGGCGAGCTTGTATGACGTCAGGGCGGCGTCGTAGTCGCCCTGCCGCTCCAGCGCGAGGGCCTCATTCAGGTAGTCGAGATTTTCGGCTGCCTGCTTCGGCTTCCCGCCCGTCAGGCGGTTCCAGAACGACATTTGGTCGAATCTACCGTCTCGTATAGGGTAAGGCTAGCTTGACCGTAACTGCTTTTCCCTAAACAATTTGGAGCAACATGTCACCGCGCAAACATTCGGTTGATGCGACCAAGGGAGTGCTGGAGATCGAATGGCCGTTCTTTGGCGAGCTATCGCGCGGCCTGGCCCTCAAGGTGTCGCGCGACTACATCCCCGACCTCGTCATCGGCATCGCCAACGCCGGCGTGATACCCGGGGCCGTTGTGGCGGCGATCTTCGGCTGTGAATTCCATTCGTTGATCGTCAGCCGGAGGCATCGGACGGCGAGCCCGCGCTCCGCGCCGGAAGTCTTCGGCAGCGCGCCCGACGTGGTCGAGGGGAGAAGGGTGTTGATCGTGGACGAAACTTGCGACAGCGGTGACACGATCCGGCTCGCGGTCGCCGCGGTCATCGAAGCGGGCTGCCTCGATGTGCGGACAGCAGTTGCGATTCGCACCGGGGCGTTCGAGCCGGACTTTCATGCAATCGCGACCGAGAGCACGATTGTCTTGCCCTGGGACAGGGAAGTGCTCGTCGATGGGGAGTTGATGGTTAATCCGCTTTACGCTGATGCGCTGCGCGGGGATCATTAAAGGCAACCGAGAAAGACACAGATGCGAGGGGTCAGAGGCGCAGGTACCAGTTGCTAGAAAAGGGCGCTGGCAACGATTGGGGACGGAGTTGAGAAGTCCAGTATTTTTCTTCTGGACTTCTTAGCCGGTAAGAGCAACAGATCGCATCCCAGCCTATTGTCCCAGCCTGATCTATGTCTCATCCTAGCAACTGGGATCCATGCTTCTGACCCCTCTCATCTGTGTATTTCTCGGTTGCAGTTTGCCAGTTCTAAAGGTCGCCCGCTCCAATCGACTCCCAATCCTCCCCGCGTGCCACCCTCTCGTAGGCGTGATCCAGCATCTCCGCGGTCCCGGCAAGAAAGCGGCAGCTCCCGCCCGTTCCGCTTCCGCACTCGATTTCCATGGCTGCAACGGGATAATCAGTGAGCTGGCCGAGGAAGCCAGCCAGCGTCCCGGTTGTCAGGTGACAGCCGGAGCCGGCTGCCGCGCGATGGGACTCCCAGCAATCCTCGATGTCGATCACTGCGAGAGCATCGTTGAGGGAGCGAATCGACACCTTCCCCCATCCCGCCGCGCGAAAGAATTCCGCTGCACGGGAGGAAAACTGACCCAGCGCCATTTCATCGATTGCGCCGCCGCCATTTTCGGCGACCCACGTTTCGAAAGCGCTGTACACCGAGTCCGCGCCAGCGTAACCGGCCTCGCGCAGCGCCGCTGCCCCATCGCTCGTTGACGCCAGGCGACGGCGAAGATCGCGTACGGTTTGATGGGCGAACCCGATCAGCTCGGGGGATGAAGTCTCAGTCATTCTATATTGATGGACGATTTCACGGCGAAGATGTCGCGTCGGCGCCCGTTCGACGCAAGAGCTCTGCCTCGTCGATCACCTCCACGCCCAGCTTCGTCGCTTTCTCCAGCTTGCTGCCCGCCTCATCGCCGGCGACGAGGAACGCGGTCGATTTCGAGACCGAGCCTGTGACCTTGCCGCCCGCTGACTCTATGATGCTGGTGGCTCGCGCCCGGCTGAGGTTCGGAAGCGTGCCCGTGATCACGGCCGTTTGTCCGCTCAGCGCTCCGCCGGACGCGACGGCGCGCGGCTCCGTGAAATTGAGCCCGTGGCCGCGCAGCTTCTCGACGAGCGCCATCCCCGACGGATCGGAGAAATAAGCGACCACACCGTTCGCGATGGTGTTGCCGATTCCGCGGACGGCGAGAATTTCATCCGCGGTCGCGGCTGTCAGGGAATCCAGCGAGCCAAAATGCTCCGCGAGCAGCTGGGCGGCGATGGATCCGACGTGCCGAATGCCGAGCGCGTGCAGGAGCCTCGACAGAGGCTGCGCCCGCGACGCGTCGATTGCCGCGAGTACGGCATCGGTACCCTTGTCCGCGTAGCCTTCGAGCGACAGCAGCTGCTCGCGCTTCAGCGCGTACAGGTCGCCGGGATCGTTAACGAGCTGCTCCTCGACCAGCTGCTGGATTCGCGCGTACGAGAGTCCGCGGACATCCATCCCGCCGCGTGACACGAAGTGCACGAGACCTTCGAGCTGGCGACCGGGACACGCGATATTCGGGCAGTAAACTGCGGCCTCGTCTTCCTCGCGCGTCGCCGCTGTTCCGCACGATGGACATCTCTTCGGCATCTGCCACGTTTTTTCCGCTCCCGTTCGCCGGTCGGGAATCGACGCCATGATCTGCGGGATCACATCCCCGGCGCGCTTCACCTGCACCCAGTCTCCGACGCGCAAATCCTTTACGCGAATCAGGTCTTCGTTGTGCAGCGTCGCGAGCTTCACGATCACTCCGCCTATCTCCACCGGCTCGAGCATGGCGTAGGGGTTGAGCGCCCCGGTGCGACCGACGTTCACTTCGATCGCCAGCAGTCTCGTCTCGGCGATGTCGGGCGCGAACTTCCGCGCGATTGCCCAACGGGGCTCTCGTCCGCCAACGACGCCCAGCTCGTCCTGGAGGCGCAGTGAATCGACTTTCACCACGCCGCCGTCGATCGCGAAGTTGAGCTTCCCGCGCACGTCATGCTCTACCTCATTCGCCCATTTCTCGACGTCGGCGAGCGTCGGACAGCGGCGGCGGGTCGGAGCGACGGGGACACCCCAGCTCACCAGCGCTTCGAGCAGCTCGGATTGGGTATCGAACGGAAGCGCCGCCCCGTCGGGTACGGCAACCGAGTAACCGTAGAACCGGAGCGGACGGGAGGCCGTTATGGCCGGGTCGAGCTGGCGCAGGCTTCCTGCCGCCGAGTTGCGCGGATTCGCGAACAGTGCTTCCCCGTCGCGAGCCCGCTGTTCGTTCATCTTCTCGAACCGGTCGAACGGGAAGTAGATCTCACCACGGACCTCCATCACGCCGCCGGGGGCGGACTCGGCGAGACGGAGCGGAACGTCGCGAACGGTGCGGAGGTTGATCGTCACGTCCTCGCCAATGATGCCATTGCCGCGCGTCGCGCCTTTAGCCAGCACCCGGTCGTGGTATGTCAGCGCGACGGCGATGCCGTCGATCTTGAGCTCGGTCGTATAACCGGAGCGCGCGACGTCGGCCCCCGCAATTCGCACGAGGCGCTCTTCCCAGGCGCGTAATTCGTCGTCGTTGAACGCGTTGCTGAGCGACAGCATTGGACGGATGTGCTGATGCTTGGCGAGCTGTCCCTGGGGCTCTGCTCCTACGCGCTGGGTCGGGGAGTCGGGGCTCTGCAGCTGCGGATGTTCCGACTCGAGCTCCTGCAGCTCGCGGAACATCCTGTCATACTCTTTGTCGGCCAGCGTCGGCCGGTCGAGGACGTAGTACTGGTACGAAGCGCGATTAAGCTCGTTGCGCAGCTGTTCCGCGCGGTGGCGTGGATCCGCGCTTTTCTGCTCCGGCAAGGACTGGTTCGGCGGTCGGCTCTTTGGCATCCGGCTTCGTCGTTTCCTGCGTGTGTGCGTTGAACTCATTGCTGTCAAACCGGACCGCCTTGTTGCGCCCGGTCTCCTTCGCGACGTAGAGAGCCTCATCGGCAGCCTTGAGCAGGCTTTCCTGGTCGCGGATGCGCGGGTGCGGTGAACCGGCCACGCCGCAGCTCATCGTGCGTCGCAGAGTTCCGTTCGTGAACGAAAATGTATGATTCTCCACCTTTTCGCGCAGCCGCTCGGCGAAAGTGACGGCAGCGTCGAGAACCGTTCCGGGGAGGATCAGGAGAAACTCCTCGCCGCCGTATCTCCCCACGCGGTCAATTTCCCGTGCCTCGGACTTGAGCAGCGCGGCGAACTCCTGCAGAACGGCATCACCTGCCTGGTGTCCGTACTCGTCGTTGACGCTCTTGAACTTGTCGATGTCGCACATCACGAGCGCGATCGGCTCGTGCAGGCGCATGTGGTGCTCCCACATCTCGTGCAGGCGTTCCTCGAGCGAGCGGCGATTGTCCACTTTCGTCAGGCCGTCGGTGAGCGAGATCTCGCGGAGCTTGTCGTTCAGGTCGGAAAGCTCCCGCTCGCGCTTCGCCAGCGCGACCTGCAGCGCCTTGATGCGCAGCAGGGAGTTCACCCTCGCCTCGAGCTCGGCGAAGTTGATCGGCTTGGTTATGTAATCATCGGCACCGGCATCGAGCCCCTCGACCTTGTTCTCGGTCGAATCGAGCGCCGTCTGCATTATGACGGGAATGAAGGGCAAAGCCGGATTGGTCTTGAGCCTGCGCACGACCTCGATGCCGTCCAGCTTGGGCATCATCACGTCGAGCAGGATCAGGTCGGGTATACACTTGTCCACGGCGTCGAGGGCGAGCTGCCCGTCCGCCGCGCCATCGACGATGTATCCGCGTGCCTCGAGCCGCGCGCGGAGCAGCTCGATATTGTCCTCGTGATCGTCGACTACGAGTATCCGGTACTGTGGCTTAGGCTCCATTATTCTTGCCGAGGAAACGCTGGACCTCGGCCACGACCGCTCTCGGCTCACAGGGCTTGGCAAGATATCCATCGCACCCGACTTCCATCGCCTTCTCGCGGTCCGAAGCAAGGGCGTGGGCGGTCAGCGCGATAATCGGAATCTGTTTCGTGGAAGGGTCGTGCTTGAGCACCTGCGTAGCTTCCCAGCCATCGATGATCGGGATGGAGATATCCATCAGGATCAGGTCGGGTTTCTCCGCACGAGCCTTCGCAATACCTTCTTCCCCGTTCAGCGCCTCGGATACCTCGTAACCGAAGTGCTTGAGGATGGTCGAATAGACGATACGGTTGTCTTCGTTGTCCTCGACCAGCAACACCATTTTACCAGAACTGCTCATTATTCCTCGCACGCCAATTGCAACTTCTATCCTAGAAGCAAATCTCTTACCACGCGCCTGAGCCCCCTCCCATGATTCCCACCGGCAGCAAGTCGAAAGTGGATGTTTCCGTCCCCCCCGCCCGGCCCGAGGGCCTGCCATTCGAGCGAGTCCCGGACTGGAACAACATCGGCCTCTTCACGGCCGGTGTACTCGTCGGCGGAGTCCTCGGCGCGACGATCGCCCTGCTCATCGCCCCCGCCACCGGCGAAGAGACCCGCGGCCGGATCGCCGGAAAAATCCGCCGTGACGAGGATGATGACGAGAGTCTGTGGGACGAGCTCGCCGAGGAGCTCGAACGCGCCGCCGCCGCGAGGGGCGAAGCGCCAACGCTAATCGTGGCTGAGAGCTTGTCTGCCCTCAGCCACTATTAATAGTGGGAATCAGAGCGCCTTCAGCGCGCGCTCGGCCTGTGCCTTGTAGTGGTGATCGTTGAAATCGACGACGTTCAGCTTGAGCGCGGTCTCGAACTGCGTGCGCGCCTTGGGCTTCTGGTTCGTGTCGCGGTAGATCTCCGCCAGATCGACCCGATGAACGATGCGGTCAGGCTCAGCCGCAACGGACTCTTCCAGGTAGCGTTGGGCTTCCTTCCAGCTCGCGGATCCGAATACCCTTCCGCCGAGAAGGTTGCGCGCCAGCATGCGCGTGAAGCCGCTGAGCCGCATCACCTCGGCGTTCCATATCCCCATCACGTGCAGGCATCCGGCATGTTTCGGGTTGAGCTTGAGACACTCGAGAGCCTGCGTGCGGACATCGGTGCCGTACTTGATTCTCGCGCGAGGTCCGAGCGTCAGCGCATTCTTGCCGAGCGCGCGCGCAAGGTGAAAGTGAGCCTCGGCGTCGTTGGGGTTTGCCGCGACCGCGCGCCGCGCGTACAGCTCGGCGTTCTTGTAGAGGATGCCGCGCTTCTCCGAGGTCTGATCGTACGATCCGAGATCGACGGCCGAACGCGAAGCCTTCCAGAGCGCGTCGTAGTTCTTGGGGTCCGCCTCGATCGCTGCCTCGTAATGGGAGAGGGCGTTCGTCGGGTTCATCGCCGCGTACTCGCGGTCGCCAAGAGCGGTATGGTTCGGTGCGGCCTGCGCCCCCGCCATGGTGGCGGCGAACAGCGTTGTCGCGGAGAGGAGATTGATAGCGCGCATGGAAACTCCAGATTCGGTGGGAAAGTGACTCGACCCTGTACCCCTGCTGAGCTTAAATGATCGTACCGCGTCTCATTGAGCGCAAACGCGACGGAAAGGCTCTCGAGCCGGCCGAGATTCGTGAGCTCGTTCTCGAGTATGCGGCGGGAAACGTGCCCGATTACCAGATGGCGGCGTTTCTGATGGCGGTGTTTTTCCGGAGCCTCGACAAGTCGGAGATGACGGCGCTGATGGAGGCGATGATCGACAGCGGTGACAGGCTCGATCTGAGTCATCTCCAGCTTCCGCGCATCGACAAGCACTCGACGGGCGGGGTCGGCGACAAGACTTCTCTCATTCTGGCCCCGGTGATGGCTTCACTTGGCGTGGCGGTACCGATGATGTCCGGCCGCGGCCTCGGACACACCGGCGGCACGCTCGACAAGCTGGAGTCGATTCCCGGATTCCGCACGTCCCTGACGCTCGACGAGGCGCGGCGGCAGGTGGAAAAGATCGGCTGCGCCATGCTCGGGCAGACGCTCGAGATCGTACCCGCGGACAGAAAGCTTTACGCGTTGCGCGATGCGACCGCGACGGTGGAGGTAATACCGCTGATCGCCGCGAGCATCATGAGCAAGAAAATCTCGGAGAGCCTCACCGGCCTCGTGCTGGACATCAAGAGCGGTTCGGGATCGTTCCTGCCGGAGCTGAAGGACGAAATTGCGCTGGCGCAGGCGATGATCGGACTCGGCGCTGACTACGGTTGTCCGGTTGTCGCGCTCGTCACCGCGATGGACCGCCCACTCGGCTTCGCGTGCGGGAACACGCTCGAGGTTGTCGAAGCAATCGATGTCCTGAATGGCGGCGGGCCCGCCGATTTGATCGAGGTGACGGTAGAGCTCGGAGCGGAGATGTTGCTCCTGGGCTCAAAAGCCGGGTCACGTGGGGAGGGGCGCACGATGATGCAGGAGGCCGTCTCTTCGGGCAGAGCGATCGCGAAGTTCGAAGAAATAGTCCAGGCGCAGGGAGGCGACGCACGTGTCGTTCGCGATCCGTCGCGGCTCGGCCTGGCACCGATTCGACGTGAGTACTACGCGCCGCGCGACGGCGTTGTGCAAACGGTGGAGCCGCGGGCCGTTGGTCACGGAGTGATCGAGCTTGGTGGCGGCCGGACAAGCATGGAGGACGAGGTGGATCCCGCGGTGGGCTTCGTGATAACGTGCAAGCCGGGCGACCGAGTGAAACGCGGTGCGCCGCTGGCGGTAGTCCACGCGCGGACCGAGGCCGACGCCGAGGCTGGGAAGCGACGGCTGGGCGAGGCAATCGTCATTGGAGACGCGGCTCTCCGCGCGCTTCCGCTCGTCTCGCATCGCATTACTGCTGCCGGCGTCGAGCCAGTTAATGCGCTCTCCTGAGGGTTAACGGGGGGCGGAAGGTTGCCACCCGGCCGCCATCACAGTCCTAATCTCACTGTGGCGCAGCTGACCTGACCGCGCCCGACCGGGAGCAGTGAATTGGCGAAGTCGGACACCGAGGAGTACGAGGGATCGGCCAGGGAAGCTGGCCTTCGCTACGTCACGGATGCGATCGCCGGGATTACCCGGAAGCGCAATGGGCGGGGCTTTTCGTTCATCGATCCCCTCGGTCAGACAATCCGCGAGCGCCAATTGATCAGGCGGCTGCGGGGACTCGTCATTCCGCCGGCGTGGACGAAAGTCTGGATCTGTCCCGACCCCGACGGGCACTTGCAGGTAACCGCGCGCGACCTGCGCGGGCGCAAGCAATACCGCTATCACCCTGCGTTCAGGGAACAGCGCGACGAAACCAAGTTCGAGCG
Organism: Gemmatimonadaceae bacterium; assembly: GCA_013813605.1. Taxonomy (GTDB): domain Bacteria; phylum Gemmatimonadota; class Gemmatimonadetes; order Gemmatimonadales; family Gemmatimonadaceae; genus UBA4720. The sequence goes on along the minus strand of JACCRL010000390.1, from coordinate 3,776 downwards.
CATGTTTGAGATGGCCGACGTGCTGTGGAAGATTCGCGAGCGCGTCGAGCACGACATCTCGCTTCCCGGCCTGCCGCGCGAGAAAGTGATGGCGACGGTGGTCTGGCTGCTCGAGAAGACGCTCATCCGCATCGGCGCCGACGAGTACACGAAGACCAACAAGTCATTCGGCCTTACGACGCTCCGCCGACGTCATGTCGAGGTCGACGGGCACGAGATGAGGTTCGAGTTCCGCGGCAAGAGCGGCATCGTCCACTCGGTGGCGGTGACCGATCGCCGCATCGCGCGCATCGTTCAGCACTGCCAGGAGCTGCGTGGTCAGGAGCTCTTTCAGTACCTCGACGACAGCGGCGGGCGGAAGACGGTGCAGGCCGAGGACATCAACGAGTACCTGCAGGAGATTGCGGGGCGGGACGTCACCGCCAAGGATTTCCGCACCTGGGCGGGGACGATGCTCGCCGCGCACGAGCTGCGCACCATGGGCCCGGCGAAAACGAAGAAGGAGGCGGAGAAGAACATCATCCGCGCCGTCGACTTAACCGCGGCAAAGCTGGGCAACACGCGCACGGTGTGCCGGAAGTATTACATCCATCCGGCCATCATGGATGCGTATCGCGAGGGGCGGGTACTGCCGCCCGAGCCAAAGCATAAATGGCACGCGCGGCACCACCACATTCCCGCTCTGCGGCGTCACGAGGAAGAAGTGCTGGCCTTCATCCGGCAAGATCTTGCCGCTACGGCTATCGATCGAAAACCTGCTCCACTGGCGTGATGCGAATGTTCTCCGGCCTGATCCCGAGCTTCCGCGCGCCGATCACCTTGTCTTCGTCGAGCAGCGACTGCGGCTTCTCCCCGTCGTACTTTATCGGCGAGAATGCGTCAGCCAGCAAGGCGTCGCGCAGCCCCTCAGCATCCTTTGTGATCGCGACGACGGAGAGATCGGTTGCCGAGAGGTGACGTCGTATCGCCGCGTTGACGTCTTCGCGGGTCAGCTTCGACAGGGCGCTCCGCATGTACGCGGCGTATTCCCCGATTCCATACCACTTTGAATCCAGGGCGTAGCCAAGCTGCGCGTCCTGCGTCGCCGCCATGACGTACACGTTTTTCATCAGGTAGTCACGGGTGTCGGCGAAATCTTTTTCGGACAGACCGTTCGCGATCAGCTTCTCCAGCTCGGTCTGCGCGATGCGTAGCGCCATGTGTGCATTCTGCGGCTCGACCGGCCTGATCCACACCTCGAAGATCTGCGCGCGGCGCGGAATGCCGGCGCTCGGGAAGAACTGGAACATCCCGCGCGGGAACGCCTCGATGTACGCGTAGTCGCCGTAGTTCATGCCGCGGATCTCGCGAATGCGGCTATACAGGTGCGAGTTCGACATGCGGTGCTCGCCGAGCCAGGAGCGGGCAACGTTGAGCGCGGCGAAATCGGGATGCGAGCGGGTGACGGCGATCGGGAGACCAAATGAGATCGCCGTCGAGCGCGTGTCCTTCCTGATGATCTCGATCTGGAGACCCTGCGGCCTGCGCCCCACGATCACGGCGCGCGCCGGCGCCGGAGATCCGGCTGGCAGCCGGGCCACCAGGGCGCCCGCGACATTCTCGAACCCCTGTGGTACATCGCCGGCAAGGCCAACCTTGAGGTCCGCGAGCGTGTAGCGGTCGCGCACGAACGCCTTCACATCCTCGAGCGTGATTGACTTCACACCCTCGACGGTGCCGAGAGCCGGGTGGTCGTACGGAGTTCCGGCAAAGATATTCGCCTGCAGGCGTTCCTTGCCCAGCTCTTCCTCGTTGTTGGAGCGGAGATCCTGCGTCAGCCGCGTGAGCTGCTGGTCCTTGAGGCGCTGAAAATCCTCAGGCCGGAAGCCCGGGTTGGCCAGCTGCCCGAGCGCGATGTGCAGGTACTCACGCCAGTTATCGCGGTGGATGCTGCCGCTGAAAGTGGTGAGCTCCTTGTCCACCTGGCTGCTGAAGCTGCCGGCAACCGGATAGAGCGCCTGACGTATCTCGCTGATCGTTAGATCGCGAGAGCCGGCTCCGGTGATCATCGCTGCCGAGAGAGCGGCGAGGCCTTCCTTTCCCTTCGGATCAGTGGCGGATCCGGCGTTGAACGCCAGCTTCATCGCGATTTGCGGGAGCTGCGACTTCTGCCACGTCACGTCCAGCTTCGGGAGACTCCTGAGGATTGGCTCCGCCGCCTTCATGTCCGCCGCGACGAGCGCGGCGATCTTCGCCCGCAACGCGCGACGCGGCTCATCGGCCGCCGCACTCGTTGCCGCCGTTCCAGCGAACGAGCCAATCGGCGGCGATGTCGAGATCGCGGCGGGAAGCGCAACGTTAGAGAGAGTGGAAACGACCAGATTGGAGTCCTTGAAATACTTTGCCGCTGCGGCCCGCAGGTCCTGCGGCGTCAGGGCATCGTAAATACGGTAGACGTTGTTCAGCGTGCCGTACGACCGGTTGTACTTCACGTACTCGGCGAGCGTGGACGCAATGGAGTTGGTGTTGTCGAGCGAGCGCAGGAAGCCGTACCGCGACGCCGACTTGGTGTCGTCCAGCTGCCATGCCGGAACCAGCTCGCTACGGGCGCGATTGACGGCGCGCAGGATCTCGTCACGGATGTAGACGATGTCGCTCGGATTCTTGAGACGCGCCGACACGGTGAACAGCTCGGGATCGATGTTGCTGGAGTTGCCGGCGCCGAAGGTGTCGAGCTTCTGCTCGGTGACGACGAGCTTGCGATACAGCTCGGACGTCGGCCCGAAATAGATCGCCGCGACGAGGTCGAGGGCGGCGTTGTCCTTCTGCGTTTCGGAGAAGGCGGGGTTGCGGAACGAGACGTTGATGAGCGGGTTGGTCGCCGTCGCCCAGGAGACGTGCGCGTACTTTGCCGCGGTCGACGCCGGCTCGGCGGGGATCGAAGCCTTGTAGCTGCCGCGCTCCCACGCGCCCCAGTGCTTGCGGACGAGAGGAAGGACCTGGCTGGGTGTCACGTCGCCGGCAACGATGACGGTCGTGTACTCCGGACGGTACCAGCGGTCGAAGAACTGCTTCGAGTACTCGAACTGGTTGGGCATGTTCTCGATGTCTTCGATGAAGCCCATTGTCGTGTGTCCGTACGTGTGCGTGCCGAATGCAGTCTTGCGCGTGACTTCATAGAGCTTGAAGCCGGGATTGGCGGCGTTCTTGTTGTACTCACCGAGCACGGCCCGTGACTCCGTCTTGAACTCGGGCTCAGCGTATTTCAGGTTCTGAAACTGGTCGCCGAACAGCTCGATGATCGCCTCGAGATCGTCCTTCGCGAACGTCGCGTAGTACATCGTGCGGTCGTCGCTGGTGGAAGCGTTGTTGCGCGCGCCGGCCCGGGTCATGATCTCGTTGAACTTCTCCGGCGAGTACTTGGGCGTGCCGCGGAACATCATGTGCTCGAAGAAGTGCGCGAATCCGCTCTTGCCGGGCTCGATCTCGTTGCGGGATCCCGTCTGTACCGGGATCTGGATTGAGACGATGTTCGGAAAGCCCGTCGGCACGACGATCACCTTGAGACCGTTGGGCAGAAGGGTTTCGGTCGCCTTGAAGGGAAGCACGTCGCGCGATTTCGACGCGACGGAGCGGGGCGACTGAGCCGAAGCGGCGAGTGGCAGAAGAAGTCCGAAGGATGTCAGTGCGAGGCGAAAGTTGCGCATGGAAGGTAGGTGGAGAATGGTTTGAGCGGGGTCAGCTTTGATTAACGGGCGGGGGACGGGCACCGCATAATACACCGGACGCACGCAGAC
>JACCRL010000321.1 GCA_013813605.1 Gemmatimonadaceae bacterium | reverse complement strand
CGGTTCGGGTTGGTTCGTGTTTGCCACTGTTCCCGCTGGTCAGCACCCTCTCACGGTCCGAAGAATCGGATACGTGACGCTGGAAGGCCCGGTGCTAATTCGAGCAGGCCGAACCGATACGCTTGTCGTCGCCCTCAATGCATTTGGAAGCGTTTACGGAGATCTCGGCTGCTAGTCTCACATCAGGACGGCGCTCCGCGTCCCCTACGCTGTCCGGAGTCATCCTAAGGAGCCATTCCCTTGCCGAGATATTTCTCGAACCAGTCGAGATTTGCCTGCATCGCCGCGACCTGCATTTTCGGCTCGTTAGGGCCGTGCGGCTGGCGCGGCAGAACAAGCATCCGAGTGGGAATGCCCTGTGCCTTGAGGGCCTGGTAAAGCTCGTAGCCCTGCGAGATCGGGACGCGCACGTCCGCCTCGCCGTGCTGGATGAGCGTCGGCGTCGTTGCGCCCTTGATGTTGAACATCGCGGAATGCTTGCGATAGATGTCCGGGTTGTCCCAGAAATGGCCCCCGAAATAATCGGGCACGAACGCCGGAATGTCCGCCGTCCCGTTGAAGCTCATGAGATTGGTGACCGGCGCTCCCGCCGACGCCGCCTTGATGCGCTTCGTCTTGGTGATGATGGTCGACGTCATGTAGCCGCCGTAGCTCCACCCCATCACGCCCAGCCGTTCCGGATCGGCGACGCCCATCGCGATCACCTTGTCGACCCCGGTCATCAGGTCCTCGTAATCGCCACCACCCCAGTCCTTGACGTTTGCACGCCTGAATTCCGTTCCGTAGCCGCTCGAGCCACGCGGATTGGGACGCAGAATGGCAAAGCCGCGCGCCGCAAACGTCGCCAGCGGGTACACTCCGCGCCCCCCGATATAGCTCTGCTGGAAAACTCCAGCCGGACCGCCGTGGATGTTGAGAATCAGCGGCACACGCCTCCCCGCCTGATAGCCGGCCGGATAGGTAAGAAGTCCTTCGATCTCCTTCCCGTCAGTACTCTTCCAGCGGATTACTTCCGTTCTTGCGACGGGCGCCGTGCGATCGGCGTTGGCACGTGAGACCTGTGTCGCCTGTCGGTCGGCAACACGCGCGACGTAGGCCTCGGGCGGACGGTCGGGCTTCTGCATCACGAAGCTGAACATCGTCGCGCCCCGGTTGAGGCCCACACCGGAAAGAACTGCGTCCGCGTTCTGCGCCGCCATCTCGGCAACCGTTCCCGCGGCTACGTTCACCTCGTACATCGAGGTCCGTGTCCCTCTTGGCTCGGTGAAGTAGAGTTTAGTGCCGTCCGCTGACCAGCCGACGATACCCGGTTGCCCGTCGTGGGACATCGCGGCGACTCGGGGCGCACCGCCTGCCGCAGGGTAGAAATTCACCTGCCCGCTCTGAGCCCAACGAACCGGAAGGTCGCTCACGCTCGCGGCGATCCATCTGCCATCGGGCGAGTACACCGGCCCGCTCTCGGCGGCGGCCGTCGATGCGAACGGTGTGACTCTCGCCGTCGCGACGTCGACAATCGAGATGTCCGATGAAGTCCAGTCGTTCGCTACCGGCGATGCGACGTGACTGAAGACGATCTTTTTTCCGTCAGGCGACCAGTTGAAATCGGCTACGTGACGGCTCTCGCCGGTAAGCGTGCGTGCTTCGCGCTTACCGTTCGCATCCTTGCCGACGGGAATGACGGACAGTCGCCCCAGCTTGAAATTCTCGTCTACCCAACGAAAATCGTTCCTTCCCTTGTCGTTCTTTTCTTCCTCGTCGGTTTTCTTGTCGGAAGACTCGTACGCGATCCACCGGCCGTCCGGCGACCAGTTGAAATCGCCCACCGCCGACTTTGTATCGGTCAGCTCCTCCGCTTCGCCACCGGTCAGGCGCAGGAGGTAGAGGCCGTTCCTGTTGTCTTTCCGGTTGGACGTAAACGCTACGGATGAGCCGTCCGGCGACCATTTCGGATTCGTCGATGATTTTTCGCCGAAGCTCAGCTGTGTGTTCTCTTTCCCATCCGTCGAGGCAAGCCAGACCTGGGAGACAAACTCGCTCTTCTCCGCCGTCATCACCGCGTCGCTCACCGTATAGACGACGCGCTTTCCATCCGGGGACACGCGCGGCGCGGCGACGACGCGCGTTCGCGTCTGCATCTCCGGCGTCCATGAAGTGGAGGCGCTCTGGGCCGCCGCCGGATCGAGGGCGGACACACAAAGTGCGAAAGTAGCAAGAA
>JACCRL010000343.1 GCA_013813605.1 Gemmatimonadaceae bacterium | reverse complement strand
CGTGTCGCGCTCACGCGCCACATCAAGCGCGGCGGAAAGGTCTGGATCAGGATTTTCCCCGACAAGCCGATCACGAAGAAGCCCGCCGAGACCCGCATGGGTAAGGGAAAGGGCTCACCCGAGGGGTGGGTGGCAGTCGTGAAGCCGGGCCGGGTGATGTTCGAGCTCGAGGGAGTCACGCCCGAGATCGCCAAGAAGGCGATGGCGCTGGCGGCGGCGAAGATCGGCGTCAAGACGAAGTTCGTGGTACGTGAGGAGGCTCACACCGATGCAAGCTAAGGACATTCGCGAGCTCAACGAGGGCGACATCAATGCGCGCATCGCCGAGCTGGAGAGGGAGCGCTTCAACCTGAGGCTCGCTTCGGGAACGCGCACGCTGGAAGATCCGCTCAGGCTTCGCGTGATCCGCAAGGACATCGCGCGGCTCAACACGGTGATGCGCGAGAAGGTGATGGGCATCGCCGAGTCGGCGGCTCCCGTAAAGACGAAGAAGGCGAGACGTGTGACGGGCAGGCGCGGGCGCAAGAGCGCCACCGCGACCAACCGGCGCGCGAAGACGAAAAAAAAGGCTTAAGGGAAAATGACCGAACAGACTAAGGGCGAGACGCTGGTGAGAAACGCGCGCAAGACGCGGATCGGCATCGTCGTCAGCGACAAGATGGATAAGACGGTTGTGGTCTCGATCGAGCGCCGTGTGCAGCACCCCGTTTACGGGAAGATGGTGCGGCGCACGAAGAAGCTGAAGGCGCACGACGAGCAGAACGATGCCAAGACGGGCGATACCGTACGCATCATGGAGACCAGGCCCTTGTCGAAAGACAAGCGGTGGCGCCTGGTCGAGATCATCGAACGCGCACGTTAAGGGAGAAGTCCAGTGATCCAGCAGGAATCGGTGGTAAAGGTCGCGGACAACTCGGGCGCGAAAACGGCGCTCGTGATCCGTGTGCTCGGTGGTACCCGCCGCCGCTATGCGTTCCTCGGTGACGTCGTCATCGTGGCCGTAAAGAACGCGCTCCCCAACGGGACGGTGAAGAAGTCGGAGGTCGCGCGCGCGGTCGTCGTGCGCACCGCCAAGGAGACGCGCCGGAAGGACGGCTCATACATCCGCTTCGACGAGAACGCCGTCGTGATCATCAACGATGCGGGCGAGCCGAGAGCGACGCGTATCTTCGGACCCGTGGCGCGCGAGCTCCGCGAAAAGAAGTACATGAAGATCGTCTCGCTGGCGCCGGAGGTCTTGTAAAGTGAGAGTTTTGAAATACAGGAAGACGGCGGGCAAGCGGCTTCACGCGCGCCATGCCGAGAATGCGAAGCGCATGAAGCTGCACGTGTCGAAGGGCGACACCGTGCGCGTGATGCGCGGCGAGGACAAGGGCAAGGAAGGGAAGGTGCTGCGCGTTTTCCTCAAGACCGGCCGCGTGCTCGTCGAGGGCGTCAACATCGTTAAGATGCACAGGAAGGCGCGGACCGCCGAGGAGCAGAGCGGTATTCGCGAGGCGCCGGCGTCGGTGCACGCGTCGAACCTGATGCTGCTCGACCCGAAGTCCGGGGAGCCGACGAGAATGAGAGCCCGCTACACGACCGATGATGTGAAGAAGCGCGGCAGAACCAAGGAGCGCGTCAGCGTAAAGCACGGGGAACCTATCCCCCGCGTGCGCTGAGCGAGGACCGGATAAATGGCGACCAAAGAGAAGAAGCAGACGAAGAAGCGCGAGACCAAGGAGATGGTTCAGGTCGAGCACACGGGCAAGGACCTGCCGGTGCCGCCGCCCCGTCTCCGGGGTTATTACATGGACACGGTTCGCGAGCGGCTGAAGTCGCAGTTCGGCTTCACCAACGTGCACCAGATCCCGACGCTCGAGAAAATCGTGATCAACTGCGGCGTCGGTGAGGCAATCAAGAACCCCAAGGTTCTCGATGCTGTCGTCACCGAGCTCGGCATCATCACGGGGCAGCGCCCGGTGCGGAAGAAGGCGAAGAAATCGATCGCCAACTTCGGCCTGCGCGAGGGCCAGGAGATCGGCTGCGCGGTGACCCTGCGCGGCGCCCGGATGTGGGAGTTCCTCGACCGCTTTGTCGGTGTGGCGATCCCGCGCATCCGCGATTTCCGCGGCATCAACACCCGCTCCTTCGACGGGCGCGGCAACTACACGCTTGGCATCAAGGAGCAGATGATCTTCCCGGAGATCAACTACGACATGGTCGAGCAGATCCACGGCATGGACATCACGTTCGTCACCACCACAAACAAGGACGACCAGGCGTTCGCGCTGCTGCGCGAGCTTGGAATGCCCTTCAAGGGTGATGACAAGCCGATTATCACGCAGCAGACGAAGCAGTCTCAGCAGTCCAACAACACCTGAGCGAGAGAGTTCTGAATGGCGCGTAAAGCCATGGTCGAAAAGAGCAAGCGGAAGCCGAAGTTTCTCGTGCGCAAGCACAACAGATGTGGTCGGTGCGGCAGGTCGCGCGCCTTCCTCAGGAAGTTCGGCCTCTGCCGGATCTGTTTCCGCGAGATGGCGCTGACGGGGCTCATCCCGGGCGTCCGCAAGGCAAGCTGGTAAACCAATTTCACTTCTACGCGTCCGGCAGCGGATACGGTAGAATGAGGAAGACTATTTAATGAGCATGACCGATCCGATCGCCGATATGCTGACACGCATTCGCAACGCCTGTGGGGCGAAGCACCGCCGTGTCGACATGCCGCTGTCGAAGCTGAAAGTTGAGATCGCGAAGATCCTGAAGGAGAACAACTTCATTCAGGACTACAGGACGCTGGACACGGAAGACGGCAAGCACCTGCTGCGCGTGGTTCTCAAGTACGCGCAGGGTGGCCAGCCGGTCATCCGCGAGCTGAAGCGTGTTTCCACGCCGGGACTGCGGAAGTACGTCGCGGTGACCGAGATCCCGCGCGTCCGCAACGGACTCGGCATGGCGATCCTCAGCACGTCCAAGGGCGTGATGTCGGACCGCCAGGCGCGCCAGTCGCGCACCGGCGGCGAGCTTCTCGCGCTCGTCTGGTAAGGAGAGACTAATGTCACGAATTGGAAAGCACCCGGTCGGGATCCCCAAGGGCGTCACCGTGAAGATCGAAGGCAACAAGGTTCACGTGAAGGGCCCGAAGGGCGAGCTCGAGCGCACGATCCATCCCTCGATGAAGGTCTCGATGAAGGACGAGCAGATTTCGGTCGAGCGTCCGTCGGACGAAGCAAACGACAAGGCGATGCACGGCCTCAGTCGCACGCTCGTCGCCAACATGGTCGAGGGCGTAACCAAGGGCTTCAAGAAGGAGCTCGAGATCATCGGCGTCGGCTACAAGGCGGAGACGCGTCCCTACGGACTGCAGCTCGCGCTCGGATTCTCGCACCCGATAAAGTACGAGGCGCCGAAGGGCATCAAGCTGAGCGCCCCCGCGCCGACCTCCGTCATCATCGAGGGCGCGAACAAGGAAATCGTCGGCCAGGTCGCGGCCGAGCTGCGCAGCCTCAGGCCCCCCGAGCCGTACAAGGGCAAGGGAATCAAGTACGTTGGAGAGCAGATCCGCCGCAAGGCTGGAAAGGCGGGAGGTAAGTAATGCCGAAAATGGCGAGACCAAGGTCGCGGGATCAGCTACGTACGCGCCGTCACTTCCGTCTGCGGAAGAAGGTGATCGGCAGCGCCGAGCGCCCGCGTCTGGTGGTGTACCGTTCGCTCAAACACATCTATGCGCAGCTCGTGGACGACGCGACGCAGCGCACGATCCTGACGGTCACCGATTCAGGACTGGAAGGGAAGCCGACCGAGAAGTCGGTCGAGGTTGGAAAGCGCCTCGCGGCAAAGGCGAAGGATGCCGGCGTCAAGCGCGTAGTCTTCGACAGAGCCGGATACAAATATCACGGTCGCGTGAAGGGTGTGGCCGACGGAGCCCGCGAAGGCGGGCTGGAGTTTTAATAAATGGCAGAAAACGAGAATCCTGAAGCAGCGGCACCAGCGTCTTCCGAACAGCCGGCGCAGGAACGGCCGCGCATGGGCGGCAGCGCGAGGAGCGGCGGTGGCGCGGGCGGACGAGGCGGACGTGGCGGTGGCGGTCGTGGTGGAC
>JACCRL010000341.1 GCA_013813605.1 Gemmatimonadaceae bacterium | reverse complement strand
CGTGTACACGGGCCTGTTCGATCCGACGACGCTGACGACGCCCGGCGGCCGGGCATTTCTCAATAAGCTTGGCGGCGCCGCCGGTCTCGAGATCGCCGACGACTATGTCAAAGTTCTCGCGGCGACGCAAGAACGGGTTACCCGTACGTAATCGCGGCTCCCAGTGCGGCCGCGGGAACCGAGGACGCCCCGCTTGGGATCCGGGTTGCCGACAACAAGCTATTTGCGATGAACGCCTACCTGGCAAGGCTGCAGGCACCACCAGGTGTCGGCGGCAGCGAGCGCGGTCGCCAGCTCTTCCGCACCTCGACGTGCACAATGTGCCACAACAGCGACCAGGGGCGCCCGGTTCCGACATTCATCGTGGATATGAAGACGATCTTTCCCGGAGATAACCCCGAGGTTCTCGCAGTCCGCATGCCACCGCTGAATCCGGTGCTGAATACCGCAAACAGCATCTTCGACGACAAGATGGCGGTGGTCAACGCGAGCATTCGCGGCGAAAAGCGCGGTACCGCGATGCCGCTCCTGCTCGATCTCGCCAGAAAGCCGGTATTCCTGCACGACAATTCCGTCCCGACGCTGGACAATCTGCTGGACCCGATTCGCGGACCGAACGCTCCGCATCCATTTTACTTCTCGAATTCCGCCGACCGCGCAGCAATCGTCGAGTATCTGAGAGGGTTGGGCACGAACACCAACTAGTTCGAGATCTGCCTCTCGAGCTTTCGTCGCTTCTGAGTCCAGGAGCGGCGGCTCTCGCAATGGAGTCGCGGGCGCAATAGGATTCAGGTGTGATGCGAATCGTTGCAGGGCGACTGCAGTTTATCTGTGTCGCGATAACGCTGCTTGCCGCAGGAGCGTGCCGGCGCGAGCCGGTGCCGACCGTTGACACCAGCGTTCGCCGCGTGCCGGCGGTACAATCGACTGCCCCTCAGCCACCTCCGGCGAGCGCCTTCCCCAGGCCCGATCGGAGTGTCGCAACCATTATCTCCGCTTCGTGGGATAACGAGGACTCACGTGATCGCGTTGGGGAGGCAGACACTGTCATGTCGCTGCTCGGGATCGTTGCAGGCATGAGCGTGGCCGACATCGGCGCTGGGAGTGGTTACTACTCGGTGCGGCTCTCGGCGCGCGTCGGAGGTGCTGGACGGGTCTATGCGGAAGACATCATGCCCGCGTACGTGAGCGATCTGCGGAAACGAATCGCGCGCGACAGCATCAATGCCCGCAAGCGCGGGAACGGCGGTACGACACTCTCGAACGTCGAAATAATTCTCGGCACTCCTGACAACCCACACCTGCCGCGAGCCTCGGTCGATCGCGCACTGCTCGTGCACATGTATCATGAGATCACGCAGCCATACGCGCTCCTGTACAATCTCTTTCCGGCGCTGAAACCGGGTGCACGCGTGGGGGTGGTCGATGTCGACAGGCCGACGTCGTCACACGGCACGCCGCCGGCATTACTCAAGTGCGAGATGTCCGCCGCCGGCTACGACCAGGTCGAATTCCACACTTTGGGGGTGGGATACCTGGCCGTGTTCGCGCCGGTCAGACAGAGCTCTCCAGGTGAAGTGAGCGCGGCGATCTCGAAGCCCGAATTCATCCAGCGTCGCTGCTGATCGAGCGCACGGCGCCCACGCACCCCGCGCAATCGCCGGCGGGGGGGCGTAATAAACGCTTGCCATTCGCACTCCTGCGCCTCAAAATGGGAGCAACCAAGGAGTCATATGACACGCGCATTTGTCGCAGCGGTCGCCATTCTGGTCAGTCTCCCCGCCTTTGGCGCAAATGGGCAGGAGCATGCGCATACCCGGGCCGCTTCGACTGAGAAGCTGGGCACCGTTCGCTTCGCAACCTCGTGCAGCCGCAGCGTCAGGCCGCGGCTCGATCGTGCCGTTGCGTTGCTGCACTCCTTCGAGTTCGGCGCGTCGATTCGCGCCTTCAATGAAGTGCTCGCCGCCGACTCCACCTGCGCGATGGCGCACTGGGGGATCGCGCTCAGTCGCTGGGGCAATCCGATGGCGCCGGGTAACCGGGCGATCCCGCTCCTCCAGCAGGGGAGGGAGTCCGCCGACGCCGCCGCTCGGCACGGCGTTCGCGCGTCCGAGCGCGAGCGCGGCTACATCCACGCCGTCAGCCAGCTGTACGATGACTTTGAGCGAAAGGATCAGCGGACGCGCATCGTCGCATACGAGCGCGCGATGAGCGAGCTCGTGACGCGGCACCCGCGCGATACCGAAGCCAAGGTCTTCTACGCGCTCTCCCTCTCCGCGTCGGCCCCGCCGACGGACAAAACCTACGCGAATCAGCTGAAGGCGGGCGGCATTCTCGAGCCGCTCTGGGTGAAGCAGCCGAATCATCCTGGACTCGCCCACTACATCATCCATACCTACGACTATCCGCCGCTCGCCGACAAGGCGCGGGCGGCCGCGCGCCGTTATGCCGGCATTGCGCCGTCTGCCGCGCACGCGCTGCACATGCCTTCGCACACGTTCACACGGGTCGGCATGTGGGAGGAATCCGTCAACTCCAACCACCGGTCGATGAAGGTCGCGATGGACGGTGGCTCGCTCGCCGAGGCGCTGCACGCCGCCGACTACGCGATGTACGCCTTGTTGCAGCTGGGAAAGGAAACCGAGGCGAAAGCGATTCTCGACGGGCTTCCGGCAATCGCGGCGCGCTTCGATCCCAACTCGGTGACGGGCGCCGCGCCTGGATCTGCCGGCGTGTTCGCAATTGCGGCGATCCCTGCCCGGTGGGCGCTGGAAAGGAGAGCCTGGGCGGAAGCCGCCGCGCTCGAGCCCAGGGCGAGCGCATTTCCGCACACCGAGGCGATGACGTACTTCGCGCGCGCACTCGGCGCGGCTCGTAGCGGCGACCCCGGAAAAGCAAAGGCGGCCATCGATTCGCTGTCGTCGATTCAGAAACGGCTGACCGCGAAAGGCGAAGGATATTGGGCGGAGCAGGTCGCCATCCAGCATCTCGCTGCTCAGGCGTGGCTCGATCTCGCCGGGCAGGGCGAGACCGACGCGCTGGCAGGCATGCGAGAGGCGGCAGCGCGTGAGGACGCCACCGAAAAGAGCGTGGTTACACCGGGTCCGCTGGTGCCGGCGCGCGAGCTGCTCGGCGACATGCTCATGGAGCTCAAGCGGCCCGTTGAGGCTGGCGCCGAATATCGCGCAACTCTCAGGAACGAACCGAACCGGCGCCACGCGCTGCGTCGAATCGGCGGGACGCCGGCGCCCAACTGACACTCATTGTCGGGCTGAGCAGCGCCGCGGATCCCGTGCAAACCTCACATTCGATTTTTCGCTTCGTCGCGACGGCCCCGCGCTGGAAGACGCTACCGACCAAGTCGGCGTTTCAGCTCCAGCTCGCGCTCCGTTACAGATTCTGAAGGTGGCAAAGAAAGACGCTGCGGAAATACTCTCGATCGAAGGGCGCGATGTCCGCATCAGCAATCCGGACAAGCCCTACTTCTCGCGGGACGTCAAGCTCACCAAGCTCGACATCGTCCGCTACTACCTGTCCGTCGCGCCCGGCGCCGTCGCCGGAATTCGCGACCGGCCGGGAATGCTCAAGCGATTCGTCGACGGCGCCGAGCGCGAGCCTTTCTATCAGAAGCGCGCGCCGGAGAATCGTCCGGAATGGCTGCGCACAGTCACGCTTTCCTTTCCGTCCGGACGCACCGCCGAGGAAGTAGTCGTCGATGACGCGGCCGGCCTTGCCTGGATCGTCAACCTCGGCTGCATCGAGCTGCACCCACACGCCGTGCGCGCTGGCGATCTGGACCATCCCGACGAGCTGCGCATCGATCTCGATCCAGGACCGGGCGTCGGGTGGGCCGACGTGCGACGCGTGGCGATGGAAGTGAAGAACCTGCTCGACGAAGTAGGATTGCGCGGCTGGCCAAAGACGAGCGGCTCGCGCGGCATCCATGTCAACGCGCGCATTCAGCAGCGCTGGAGTTTTACTGAAGTCAGGCGCGCCGCGTTGGCGCTCTCGCGCGAGATCGAACGGCGCGTGCCAACACTGGCAACGTCAAAGTGGTGGAAGGAAGAGCGCCACGGCGTGTTTCTCGACTACAACCAGAATGCCAAGGACCGCACCACCTGCTCGGCGTACTCGATCCGGCCGCTCCCCGATGCGCGTGTCTCGGCGCCGCTGCTGTGGGAAGAGGTGCCGGACTGCGATGCTGCGGATTTCACCGTGCTGACGATGCCTGCGCGGTTCAGCTCAATCGGTGATCCCCACGCAGGCATGGACGAGCAAGCCGGATCCCTCGAGCACCTGCTCGATCTCGCTGCTAGGGACGAGGCGACCGGGCTCGGCGACGCTCCATGGCCGCCGCACTTTCGAAAGATGGAGGGAGAATCGCCACGCGTCGCGCCTTCCCGCGCAAAGGCGGCGAAAAAAACGTCAGCGAAGGCGACTGCAACGAAGAAGACAGCAACGAAGAAGACAGCAACGAAGAAGACAGCAACGAAGAAGACAGCAGCGAAGAAGACAGCAGCGAAACCGCGGAGACTATAGCGCGCGGGCGAGCGTCACAGCGAGCGCGATCAATGCGAGCACGGCAGCCGCCCCCGCGATGCCGATCGCTGCCTGGGCTGTTTTCCTCCACCTGAGCTCGGCCGCCTCGACGGCATTTGCCAGGCGGTTGTCGGCGGACTGCTCGCCTTCGCCGAACAGCGATTGCTGCATCACGCCCTTTCCTGAAACCACTTCGTCCATCGCCCGCTCGAGCTGCGCCTGGCGGATGCTCTTCGCCGCATCAGCGCCTGGTTCCCCGGCAGCCATTGTCGCTGCCTTGAGCACAGCGTTCTTGATGTCGCCCCCGCTTACCGCATACCGCTCGGCAAGCGCATGGAAAT
>JACCRL010000320.1 GCA_013813605.1 Gemmatimonadaceae bacterium | reverse complement strand
CTGTCTCGTCGCACGGAGATCGTCGACGGCACGAAAAAAGCGCCCAATGCCGCTGGCGCTGTATCTCGCTGTAGTTCGTGCTATATGAAACGCGCCCGAAGGGACTCGAACCCCTAACCTTCTGATCCGTAGTCAGATGCTCTATCCAATTGAGCTACGGGCGCAACGACAACTGCGAACTGCGGACAACTGGCGGCGTTCAGACCACCGGATTCGTGAATGAGCGGTACAAGACTCGAACTTGTGACCTCCACGATGTCAACGTGGCGCTCTAACCAACTGAGCTAACCGCCCCAAAAACCGACCAGAGCGGGAAACGGGACTCGAACCCGCGACCCCAACCTTGGCAAGGTTGTGCTCTACCAACTGAGCTATTCCCGCGACAAACAGCCGTTCCTCCGGCCTTCCTACGCCATGGAGGTGAGGGGAATCGAACCCCTGACCTCTTGAATGCCATTCAAGCGCTCTCCCAACTGAGCTACACCCCCGGCATTTCCCCGCCCGACGTAAACGCCCGACAGGAACCGCGAAGGATATCCAAGGGTAGTATCTAAGTCAAGAAATTCACTATGGCGAAAAGGCCAGCGGCCAGTATCTTGCAGCGCCTATTTGGCCAGAAATTCGATTACCGCGCCCGACTTTCGGTTTCAGCGAAAATCGGCCGAAAAGCTACAATAATTCGCTTGCTACAGCCGGCCTCCCGGCCGCTTCGCAAAAAATAAGTTTTTTCACGCAGGACACCCAGAGGTGTGTACCAATGACTGAAGTAAAGCGTCGTAGCCGCAAGGCGGCCGTCGCGGGAATCGCACCGAGCGAGCCCGAAAGAGACATTCTTGACCAGTACCTGTACGAGGTCAGCACCTATCCGCTCCTCAAGGGAACGGAGGAGATCGATGTTGCCCGCCGCATCCGCGCCGGCGACCCCGATGCTCTGCAGGAGCTCGTGCAGCGGAACCTTCGCTTCGTCATCTCGGTGGCGAAGAAGTACCAGAACCGCGGCATGCCCCTCATCGACCTCATCGGCGAGGGAAACGTCGGACTCCTCACCGCTGCCCGGAAGTTCGATCCGGACCAGGGCGTGAAGTTCATCTCGTACGCAGTGTGGTGGATTCGCCAGGCGATTCTGTCGTCGCTGGCGCGCCAGGGCAGAACCGTCCGCGTTCCGCTCAACCGGACCGCCGACCTCTCGCGCATCATCAAGGCGTCGGAGATCCTGCGCCAGAAGATGCGTCGCGAGCCGACGCCCGAGGAGCTGTCGAAGCTGACCGGTTTGTCGGTCGATGTCGTGCAGTCGCTCGCCGCGCTCAACACCGGCGACGTGCGTCTCGACGCGCCGATGGATCCGGAAGGCGATCGCTCGCTCATCGAGCGTTTCGTCGCCGACGAGATGCCCGACACCGAGGAGGAGGCAATGAACCGCTTCCTCAACGACGAGATCGAGACGGCGCTGTCTACGCTTCCCCCGAGGGACGCGAAGGTCCTGCGGCTCTACTTCGGGCTCGAAGGTGGACGGGAGCACACGCTCGAGGAGATTGGGTCGCTGCTTGGAGTTACCCGCGAGCGGGTACGGCAGCTTCGCGATCGGGCGCTCAAGAGGCTCCGCGAGGGCGATGTGGGTCGCGCCCTGGGTAGCTTCGCGGCGTAATCTTGCGTCGCGCGGAAATCGAACGGGACGAGCGAAAGCTTCGTCCCGTTCTTTGTTTGGTCGATACTGAAGGTGTGAGTTGTCAGTCTTGCAGTTGTCAGTTTGGAGTTTCTTAAACTGGCGTTTTGGGGATACGAGGGGCCACCGGTTGCGGGGTCGTGACAGGGAAACGGGGCGGATCGTTCGCCCCGTTTCCTTTTTCCAGCTGGACGGCCTAAGTTCACTTTTGTGATATCCAGCGCGAAGTGATAAAGCTCGTCGACGTCCACAAAGCGTTCGGCTCCAAGCGCGTTCTGGAGGGCTTCACCCTCGAGGTCAACGAAGGCGAGACGATGGTGATCATCGGCTATTCCGGCACCGGAAAGTCGGTCGCGATCAAGCACATCGTGGGGCTTCTCGAGCCCGACGAGGGAACCGTCTGGGTGGATGGCAAGGAAGTGCCCCGCCTCCATCGCGACGAGCTCTATGAGCTGCGCGCGCACATCGGGTACGTCTTCCAGTTCGCTGCGCTCTTCGACTCACTCAACATCGGCGACAACGTCGCAATGGGCCTTCGCAAGGAAGGCCGGCTGAACGAGCGGGACATCATGCTGCGCGTCGGAGAGGCACTCGATCTGGTGGACCTCCCGAACGTCGAGTCGAAGTTCCCCGCCGAGCTCTCGGGCGGCATGCGGAAGCGCGTCGGCATCGCGCGCGCAATCGCGCGGCGACCCAAGTACATAATGTATGACGAGCCCACCACCGGCCTCGACCCCGTCACGAGCGCCGTGATCGACCAGCTGATGGTGCGCATGCGCGAGAAGCTGCGCGTCACGAGCATCGTCATCACGCACGACATGCGGAGTGCCTACACCGTCGGATCGCGCATCGCGATGCTGTACGAGGGAAAGTGCCGCCAGGTGGGGACGGTGGACGAAATACGGCACTCGCAGGACCCGGTCGTCCGGCAGTTCATCGAGGGCCGCCCCTCCCTCGATTCCGCCGAAGCCGGAGTCTGATCCCGTGATCGCCAGAGGCGGCGGCCTGCCGTCAATCGTCGTGCACGTTTCGCGCGATCGCACCCGTGCCCTTGTGCGCGAAGCTTTCCCTCGCCGCCGGTGGCGGGTCATCGTCACTCGCACTGCGAGCGAGATGGACGGCGTATTCCGGCGCGAGCTCGTCGACGCCGCCCTCGTTGACATCGGATCGGCCGACGACGAGGCCTGGAAAGCGGCGAGCCTTGCGTGCGAGTTTCCGAGCGCGCCCTTCTTCGCCCTCGTGCCCCTCCGCCCCCAGGACACGCCCGTCGCCGCCCGCTGCATTACCATCGGCTTCAGCGATTTCATTGCCGATGGAGTGGACGACGGCGCCGCGCGCGACATCGTCCTGCCGCAGGCGTTCACGACTCGTTTCCGCGATGCCATGGCCGAGCCGCCGCCCTCGCTCGCGCTGGCCACCCCACTCCAGCGAAGCGCGTGGTCGGCGATCGTTGCCAACGGCGGCCGCCCCGTGACGACGACCTCCGTGGCTGCCGCGCTGGCTTTGAGCCGCGAGCACCTGAGTCGCAACTTTTCCCGTCCCGGAGCGCCGAACCTCAAGCGGGTAATCGATCTCGTGCGCCTCATCGCTGCCGCCGAGCTGGCCAAGAATCCCGGTCACGACATCCGCGATGTCGCTCGTGTGCTCGGCTTCGCCTCGTCGTCGCACCTCGCCGTCACCGCCCAGCGAATCCTCGGGACCCGCCCCGCATCGCTGACAAGACTTCGCACCGTAGATTTGGTCGACCGGTTCGCGCAGGGAAGGACGCGCAGCAGGCCCTAGGTTTTTCTCGCCACGTCGACAGCTTTCAGAGCTATGTTCCTTGCAGCAAAAAGGGGCTTGTGATAAATTTCACAAGCTAAGGAAAACCCCGCCCGCAAAGGGTTTACACCCCGCCCGGCCCCGCTCCAGCGCACAAAGACTATGGCTACCGAAACGATCCTCCGCCCCGGCGAAATCAAGGACATTCTCCTCCGTGAAATCGCGGCGGCCGACCTTCACGAGCTCGATGTCGAGGAAGTCGGCACCGTCCTCGAGGTAAAGGACGGAATCGCCCGCATTTACGGTCTCGGCAAGGCGATGGCAGGCGAGATGCTCGAGGTCTCTTCCTCCGAGACCGGCGAGAAGATCACCGCCCTCGCCCTCAATCTCGAGGAAGACAACATCGGATCGGTTGTGCTCGGCGACTACCTCCAGCTCAAGGAGGGCGACGAAGTCCGCCGCACCGGCCGTGTGCTCGAGGTCCCGGTCGGCCAGGAGCTGGTTGGGCGCGTCGTCGACCCGCTCGGGCGTCCGCTCGATGGCGCCGGCCCGATCAACGCGAAGCACTCACGTAAAGTGGAGTCGGAAGCCCCCGGCATCATCGTCCGCCAGCCGGTGAAGGAGCCGCTCCAGACGGGTATCAAGGCGATCGACTCGATGATCCCGATCGGCCGCGGCCAGCGCGAGCTGATCATCGGCGACCGCGGCACCGGCAAGACTGCGATCGCGATCGACACGATCATCAAC
>JACCRL010000338.1 GCA_013813605.1 Gemmatimonadaceae bacterium | reverse complement strand
AAATCGAGGGCGGTGAAAGTAGAATTCATTTCACCGCCCTCGCATTGTTGCCGCCTGTCCCGGGAATGCTACGCAGAGAACGAGCTTCCGCAGCCGCACCCGCCGGTGGAGTTGGGATTCTTGAACGTGAACCCGGAGCCCTGCATCGAGGTCACGTAGTCGATCGTGACGCCGCTCAGGTACTGCGCCGAGAACGGATCCACGAACACGTTGAAGTCGCCGCGCGGGATGATGACATCGTCCTCCGCGCTCCTGTCCTCGATGACGAGGCTGTACTTGAAGCCGCTGCAGCCACCGGGCTGCACGCTGACGCGCAGTCCACCCTGCTCGGCGGTGACGCCTTCGGCCTCCATGAACTTCCTGACCTCGACGCCGGCGTTCGCCGTAACGGTGAGGTCGATTTCCGGCTGTGAAGAGACTGACATGTTTCCTCCGGTACTACCTGAATTTATTCGATTCCACCCGTGCCTGAAAGGGCGGCCGGCTCTTCCCTGAAGGAGCGCGCAATCCACGCAAACGCTGCCGCCGACAGAAGCAGCAGCAAGAGGCCCGTGACCGTCTCTCCAAGGACGATCTTACCGATGCCGAACAACGAGGAATACACTGCGATGATTCCAGCGATCCAGTTGGTCCACGCCAGCGCCCCTCCGGGGATGCCTTCCCGCCCGAACCCGGCCTTCTCCGAGATACGCCGCCAGCCCGGACCGCCGGGCCGGACGCGCCGATAGAACTTCTCGAGCACGGCCTCCGGTTCGGGCTTGGTGAGATAAGTGACCGACAGCCAGATGACGGTGCTCACGGCTACAGTGCTCAGCATCACCCACGCATCGCTGCGCAGGTCACCAGCGGGGAAGCGACCCTTGACCATCTGGATGGCGATGATCGACACCACGAAAGAAGCGATCATCGCGCTGATTTCGCTCCAGGCGTTGATGCGCCACCAGTACCAGCGAAGAATGAGCACCAGGCCGGTTCCGGAGCCGAGCGCGAGCAGGAACTTCCAAGCGCCCTCGACGGTCTGCAGCTGCATCGTCACGAAAATCGAGGCGAAGAAAAGGAAGACCGTCGCCCAGCGCGAAACCTTCACGTAATGCTTTTCTGTCGCGGTTCGATTCAGGAATCGCTTGTAGAAATCGTTGACGAGGTAGGACGCACCCCAGTTGAGCTGAGTGCCGACGGTGGACATGTATGCGGCGGCGAATCCGGCCATCATGAAACCCCGCCACGGCGTCGGAAGCAGGTCCACGAACGCCTGCACGTAAGCCGCTTCACGGTCGTGCGTTGGGCCGATTCCCTGTGGATAGAGGATGACTGTCGCAAGCCCGGTAATGATCCACGGCCACGGACGAATAGCGTAATGGGCGACCTGGAAAAACAAAGTTGCAAGGACTCCGTCGCGCTCGGTTTTCGAGGAAAAGATGCGCTGCGCCACGTAGCCGCCGCCGCCTGGCTCCGCGCCAGGATACCACGCCGCCCACCACTGGACCGAGAGAAACACGGCGAGCGCCAGGAGCGGCATCCATGTATACGCCTCGATTCCATTGGGTGTCATGCGAACGGGCAGAATGGAGATCGCGGCATCGGAGCTTCCGAAGTGTGTCGCCAGCCCGGCTTTCAGCTTGTCCATTCCGCCTACCGCGCGCACCGAGTAGACGGCGAGAATGATCACCGCCGTCATCTTGATCACGAACTGGATGAGATCGGTCCAGAGCACGGCCCACATTCCCGCGCCTGCGGAATATGCGACCGTGATGATGAAGCAGATCCCGACGGCGAGAATCTCCCCCGAGACATTCAGGCCGAGCAGGTTCACGTCCTTCAACCCGAGCGAGATGGTGAGAATCTTGATCATCGCCCTCGTTACCCAGCCGAGGATGATGAGATTAATGGGGATGGCGAGATAGAGCGCCCGGAATCCCCTCAGAAACGCTGCCGGCGGCCCGCTGTACCGGATCTCGGCGAACTCGACGTCGGTCATGACGTTGGCGCGCCGCCAGAGGCGGGCGAAAAAGAACACGGTGAGCATTCCGCTCATCAGCATGTTCCACCAGAGCCAGTTGCCGGCGACACCGTGAGCGGCGACGAGGCCGGTGACGACGAGTGGAGTGTCGGCGGCGAAGGTCGTCGCGACCATCGAGGCGCCGGCCAGCCACCAGCTTACTTTTCTTCCAGAAAGAAAATACTCGTTGAGGCTCTCACCACCCTTCTTCGTGAAGAGAAGCCCAATGCCGAAGGAGATGGCGAAGTACGCTACGACAATTGCCCAATCGATCGCGGTCAGCGTCATGGCGGAATCGGTTTGAAGGTGGCCAGGCAATACGTTTGCGAAGGTACACCAGCGACGGCGGGCGTAAGGGAACGCCAGTGAGTATCATATGGTAGCACGGCTACGACAACTTACCGGAAGAAAGCTGATGATGCGATACTACGTCCTGCTCGCCGCCCTGATCCCTGCCTGCGGTGCGTGCGTCGTGACACATAAGCAGGACGACCCTACCAGGGAGCTGGCAGAGGCCAGGGTCCGGCCTGGCATCAGTGTCCTGGTAAGAGACAGTATTCACCTCATCCGCAACAAGAGAATCGGCCTGCTCACCAACCAGACCGGGATCGACGAGAAGCGGGTCTCCGACATCGACGTTCTTCTCTCCCCAAGAGTGCGCGCCGAGGGCGTCAAGCTCGTGCAGATCTTTGCCCCCGAGCATGGACTTCGCGGCACCGAAGACAGGGAGAATCTCGCCAGTGGCGTGGACGCGAAAAGCGGCCTGCCGGTGTTTTCGCTTTACGGGCGCCAGACGATTGCGCCTCCGGACAGCATCCTGCGCAACCTCGACGCCCTCGTGTTCGACCTGCAGGACATCGGCACGCGCACCTGGACGTATGTCGGCGCGATGATCTACTCGATGCGCGCGTCAGCGCGGGTGAAAAAGCCGTTCATCGTGCTCGACCGGCCCAACCCGATCACCGGATACGTCGTCGAGGGACCCGTTCTCGACAGCGCCCACTCCAACTCCGACGATCCAACCCCGACCAAGGCCGGCCAGGCTTTCGCGCTCTACCCCATGCCGCTCCGTCACGGAATGACGATGGGCGAGCTGGCGCTGTTCTACAACGACGTGCTCAAGATCAACGCCGACCTGCACGTTGTGCCGGTGCAGAATTGGCGCCGCGATGTGTGGTTCGATCTCACCGGGCTGCCGTGGGTGAAGCCCTCGCCCAATCTGCCGACGCTACAGAGCGCAATGCTGTACCCCGCGATCGTACCCTTCGAGGCGACGAACATGTCGGTCGGACGGGGGACGCCCGATGCCTTCCAGCACGTGGGCGCGCCCTGGCTCGACGCCGTGAAAACGGTGGCGCTGCTCAAGGAGCGGGAGATTCCCGGAGTGCGCTTCACCGCTGAGCAGTTCCGACCGGTCAACGCCACGGATCAGAAGTATTCGGGTCAGCTCATCCCGGGGATCAAGGTCACCGTCACCAACCGCAGTTCACTTCAGGCAGCCCGGGTTGGTGCGACGCTGCTCTGGGCAATCAACAAGACAGCCGGCGACAAGCTTACAATTAAGGAGCGAAACTTCGACATGCTGTTCGGCTCGCCGTCGGTCAGGCGCGCGCTCCTGCGCGGAGAAGATCCCGACACGCTGATAGATCGGGAATTCCGCGCCGCTTACAATTTTCGCGAATCAACGAGGCGGTATCTCATTTACAAGTAGCGCCGTGGCGGGCACGGACGAGCCGAGGCGGGAGATCGATGCTGTATCGGTCGCTGTCGCCCCGCGCGCGGATCGTTCGCTTGCCGAGGCGATCCGCGATCCCAAGCGTCTTGCTGCGCTCAGGGCGACCGGGTTGCTCGACAGTGAGGTGGAGGAGGTGTTCGACCGGCTGACGCGGCTCGCCGTCAAGCTGCTCGGCGTTCCGGCGGCATTCATCTCGCTCGTGGATGAGAATCGGGATTTCTACAAGAGCGCATGCGGCTTCGGCGAGCCGCTCGAGTCCGAGCGGGAGATAACCGGACGGACGTTCTGCCACTACGCGATTCAGTCCGAGGAGCCGCTCGTCATCGACGACACCGAGGGCGACCCCGCGTACCGCGACGTCCCCACCGTCAAGTCGCTGGGGGTCGGCGCTTACGTCGGCGTACCGCTCGTCATCGATGGGAACAAGGCGCTGGGCTGTTTTTGCGCGATCGACATGAAGCCCCGGCAGTGGACGCCGCGCGAGGTCGAAGTGTTGACCGAGCTGGCGGCGTCGGCAAAGCGAGAGATCGAGCTCAGGCTCGCCACCCAGGCGGAGCGAAGCGCACGCATCGAAGCGGAGAATGCGCGACGCACGGCGGAGGAGGCCAATGCGTCCAAGAGCATGTTCCTCGCGATGATGTCGCACGAGCTTCGCACGCCCCTCAACGCGATCGGCGGTTATGCCGATCTCATTGACTTTGGAATCCACGGCCCCGTGACACCGGCGCAGTCCGACGCACTCGGCAAGATCAAGCGGAGCTCGAAGCACCTCCTTGGCCTGATCAACAACGTGCTCAACTTTTCCAAGGTCGAGGCCGGCGAGATCAGCTACACGATCGAAACGGTCGCCGTCGGGCCGCTAATACGCGATACCGAGGCGATGATAAAGCCGCAGATGATCGCGAGCGGCCTGCGATACCGCAGCGACGGCGGTGACGACGTACTGGCGGTCCGCGCCGACCCGGAAAAGCTGCGGCAGATCGTTCTTAATCTTCTCACTAACTCGCTCAAGTTCACGGAAAGCGGCGGAGAGATAACCGTCGAATGGGGCGAAACCGGCCCGACGGAGCGGTCGTTCGAGCCGATGGTGTACCTGCGCGTGAGGGATACTGGCGCAGGAATCGAACACTCGAAGCTGCAGTCGATCTTCGAGCCATTCGTTCAGGTGGACGAGGGGCTGCGGCGCACCAATGATGGTGTCGGCCTCGGGCTCGCGATCAGCCGTCTGCTCGCGCGCGAGATGAGTGGTGAACTCGTGGCGGAGAGCGAGCTTGGGCGCGGCAGCACCTTTACGCTCACGCTGCCGCGCGCCTGACGCGTTCCTTTACGCGCATGTGTCTTGCAACGCCCGGGAGGGCGGTCATCCTACAGTTCCGGAGAACAGTCATGCAGAAACTATTGATCTCGCTTTCGATTCTCGCATTCACCGCTTGCGCGGGTATGGGCGGACGTCAGGTCGAGGTGAGGACGGGCCCCCAGCCGACCGCGGATGCGGCAATTCACCTTACGAACAACCTGAGCCAGGCAGTGAACGTCTACGTAGTGAGCGGCGGCAACGACATTTTTCTCAAGCAGGTCGGCTCGAACACCGCCGAGCACATTCCAGTGCAGGGAATCGCTGCTGGCGCGACTGTACTGTTGCGCGCCCGAACGGTCGATGGGAGGAGCACGTATACCAAGGACAACGTCATGCTCTCGAGCATGTACGAGTGGCGACTGCCCTGAATACAGACGTTTCGCCGCCGCTGCTCGGCTGGCGATAGCTCGTTGGAGCGCTTAGTTTTACGGGTCGTCGTGTCTCAACACGACGGCCCGTTTTGCTTGCCGACGACCCGTCCCGAAGACTCGTCGGCTGGCGCACGTTTCAACGCCGGCCCAAGGTGAATGTCCGCTCCCACTGATTACGTAAAAAATCTGGCGCTACGCGTAATCGATCCCCTCGTGGAGGTTCTGGCGCGCCATAACGTGAGCCCGAATACGCTCACCACGATTGGCACTGGCTTCACCGTCGTCGCGGGACTTGTGTACGGGCTTGGACACATCATGACGGCTGGCTGGATTCTCGGACTGACGGCACTGTTCGACGTCCTCGACGGGTCAGTGGCCCGGCGCTCCGGAAAATCAACCGTGTTCGGCGCATTCTACGACTCCAGCCTGGACCGTGTCGCCGATGGCGCGCTGATGGCGGGGCTGACCGTTTTCTACGCGGCCAACGCGACGCACCACAACACCTCGATGGTCGTCGTGTGCCTGCTCGGAATCATCGGCACGTTCCTCATTTCCTACACGCGGGCGCGCGCGGAATCGCTCGGCATCAACGCCAAGGTCGGGCTGATGCAGCGTCCCCAGCGGATCTTCCTGCTCTCTGCTCCGCAGGCTCTTTTCGGCCTGTTCTGGGATGGGTGGGTGCTGATGGCGATCGTCGTGCTCCTCACGGCGACGGCGTGGATCACCGCGGTACAGCGCATTGCATTCGTCTACCGCGCGACACTCCGGATGGAGCCCACCCCCATCCGCATGATCACCGACCCTCCCGTCAAAGCGCCGACCCGGATCACATCGCGCCGCGCGCAATCCTAAAACTCGTACGGAGATACATTGGGCAGCTCTTCCTCGCGTGAAGCCCGTAAACCCATAGGCCCCGCGTCGGGCCGTCTCGGCATCCTTACTCCGGGTCTCGGCGCCGTCGCGACGACGTTCATGGCCGGCGTCGAGAGCATCCGCCGCGGCCGCTCCAAGCCGATCGGGTCGCTGACCCAGATGGCGACGATCCGGCTCGGCAAGCGTACCGACAACAGGTCACCGCTGATCAAGGATTTCGTGCCGCTCGCGTCGCTCGATGATCTGGTTTTCGGCGCGTGGGATCCCATCCCGGACGATGCGCTGACGGCGGCGCGCAAGGCCGGCGTGCTCGAGGAAAAGGACATTGAGGCCGTCGCCGATTTCCTGCGTGAAATCAAGCCCATGCCGGCCGTATTCGACAACCGGTATGTCACGCGCATCAAGGGCTCCAACGTCAAGCAGGGAAAGACGAAGCGCGACCTCGCCGAGCAGCTCCGCCAGGACATCCGAGACTTCAAGGCGCGGCACAAGCTCGACCGGGTAGTGATCGTGTGGTGCGCGTCGACCGAGATCTTCATCAAGCCCGGTCCGCAGCACGCGACGCTCGAGCAGTTCGAGAAGGCGATGGAACGGAACGACGAGGCGATCGCGCCGTCAATGCTCTACGCCTACGCGGCGATCATGGAAGGGGTGCCCTTCTGCAACGGCGCGCCCAACCTCTGCGTCGACACGCCGGCGCTGCTGCAGCTCGCCCAGGAGCGAGGCGTGCCGATCTCGGGGAAGGACTTCAAGACCGGCCAGACGTGGATGAAGACCGTGATCGCACCGGGACTCAAGGCGCGCATGCTCGGACTCGCCGGATGGTACTCCACCAACATCCTCGGTAACCGCGACGGCGAGGTTCTCGACGATCCGCAGTCGTTCAAGACCAAGGAAGAGTCGAAGCTCAGCGTGCTGCATACCATCCTGCAGCCGGAGCTTTATCCCGACCTGTACAAGGATTTCGCGCACGTGGTGCGTATCAACTACTACCCGCCCCGCGGCGACAACAAGGAAGGCTGGGACAACATCGACATTGTCGGGTGGATGAACTACCCGATGCAGATCAAGATCAACTTCCTCTGCCGGGATTCGATTCTGGCCGCGCCGATCGTCCTCGACCTTGCTCTGTTCTCGGACTTCGCTCAGCGCGCTGGGATGAAGGGAATCCAGGATTGGCTGTCCTTTTACTACAAGAGTCCGATGGCGGCACCGGGACTGCAGCCTGAGCACGATCTGTTCATTCAGCAGACCAAGCTGAAAAACACTCTGCGTCACCTGATGGGGGAAGACCAGATAACTCACCTCGGACTGGAATACTACGCGTGACCAGCCTTCTCC
>JACCRL010000335.1 GCA_013813605.1 Gemmatimonadaceae bacterium | reverse complement strand
GGCCTGACCAATTGCGCTCGACTGCCTCGGGAATCAGCCGCGCCATCACCGCGCCGCTTTCCACACACAGCTATCCGTCGTCGGAAAAATTGAAATGCTGCGAAGTATTCCTGATGACGAGGCCGCGGAATCCCTTGTCGCCGACGAGGATGTTGGCGCCGAGTCCGAGCACAAACCACGGAACGTCGAGTTCCCTTGCGGCGGTAATTGCCCCTGCCAGCTCGTCAGTGGATGTTGCATCGTAAAACAAGTCGGCTGGACCGCCTATCTTGAACGTGGTGTATTGTCCAAGTGGCTCGTCGCGCCTGAGTTTCTTCGCTCCAAGTCTGGCGGCAAGCTCTTTTTCCATTCCTGAACGGCCTTTCACAGAATCTGACATGTCCGAAAGAAAAGGTATCGCGTCTTTCTGCGCCACTCTGCTCCTTGCTGCCGCACTGATTTGTCCGAGTGCCGCGGCAGCGCAGCGCGCTGAGCTGGAGAAGATCATCCAGCGGAAAGTCCTGGCGAACGGACTCGAGGTGATCGTCGTGGAAAACCACGGCGTCCCGCTCGCGACGCTCGAGATCGACGTGAAGAACGGCTCGTTCACGCAGTCGCCGGAGTACGAAGGCCTTGCTCACATGTACGAGCACATGTTTTTCCGCGCGAGTGCCAAGTACCCGAAGCCGAACCAGTTCTGGGACCGGGCGTCGGGGATGGGCGCCGTCTTCAACGGCACGACGTCGGAAGAGCGCGTGAACTACTACATGACGGTGCCTTCCGATCGACTGGCCGGCGGGATGGAGCTGCTCGGCGCCGCGCTCAGAGAGCCGCTGTTCCGCAAGGACGAGCTCGAGCGCGAACGGCAGGTCGTGATCGGGGAATACGACCGCAACGAGTCGAGCCCCTTCTTCGAGCTGTCGAAGATGATGGACGACAAGCTCTACCCGGGCAGCTTCAGCAGAAAGAACATCATCGGCAACCGTCAGATCATCCTCACGACAACACCGGAGAAGATGCGCGAGATCCAGCGCAAGTATTACGTGCCCAACAACTCCGCGCTGATCGTCACCGGAGACGTGACGCCAGCGGCTGTGTTCGCCCTCGCTGAGCGGGAGCTGGGCCAGTGGAAACGCGGTGCCGATCCGTTTATCGCCGATCCCATTCCCGCCATCCCGGCGCTGACAAAGAGCGAAGGCGTGATCGCCGAGGCGGCGGTCGGCGCAGTGAGCGTGCAGATACAGTGGCAAGGACCCAGCGTGGGACAGGACCCGAAGTCCACCTACGCGGCCGACGTGTTCTCCGATGTCCTCAACGATTCACGCTCGCAGTTCCAGCAGCGGCTCGTGGACTCAGGGCTCTGGCAGGCAGTGGGCGTCAACTATTACACGCTCAACCAGACCGGACCAATAACCATCAGCGGGCAGACATCGCCCGAACAGCTTCGTGAAGCGCTCGCCGCGCTTTATGGCGAGATCGCGAAGTTCGACAACCCGGGGTACTTCACCTCCGAGGAGCTCGAGGCAGTGAAGGCGCATCGTGCCGTAACGTCGGCGTTCGACCGCGAGCGCGCATCAGGCTTCGCACACACACTCGGCTTCTGGTGGAGCGTTGCCAGCCTCGAGTACTACATGGGATACGTTGACTTCATGGCACAGCAGTCACTCGCCGACCTGAGAGCATATGCGCGGCGCTATATCGTCGGGAAGAATCACATTGCCGGCGTGCTGATCGCGCCCGAAGCGCGCCGGTCGCTCAACTTGACGGCGTCGGAGCTCACCGGCGGGGGGAAGTGACGATGCTCTTTCAGTCCGCAGTCGCCCTCGCCGCGCTGGTTGCCGCGCTCGTGCCGGGAAATCCGCCTGCCCCGGCTCCCGCGACGACAACGAGCTTCGAAGTCTCCGGCGTGAAGGTCATTCTCCGCCGCAACGACGCCAACAACGTCGTCGCCGCCAATCTTTACCTCCTTGGCGGCGCGAGGCAGGTATCGGAAACGAACGCCGGCATCGAGCCGCTGCTGCTCGAGGTATCCGAACGCGGCACGCAGAAGTATCCGAAGAACGCATTGCGGCGCGCGATGTCGAGGCTGGGCAGCGAGATCGTTCTCGCGCCAAGCGCCGACTGGACGATGTTCGGCATCAGGTCGAGCGCCGAGGTTTTCGATTCAACGTGGGCGATATTCGCCGACCGGGTAATGCGGCCGACGCTGGCGACGGCGGAAGTAAACCTGGTGAAGACCCAGTATCTCTCGGGAATAAGGCAGCGTCGCGATGACCCTGACGCGCTGGCGCACTATCTCGCCGACAGCATCGCCTACGCGGGCCATCCGTACTCGGTATCGGTCGTTGGCAACGAAAGATCGATCCAGGCCCTGGACTCGTCAGCGCTCCGTGCTTATCACCGCAGCCAGGTCGTGACGTCGCGAATGCTGCTCGTCGTCGTCGGCAACGTCGACAGCGCCCGTGTCTCGCGACTTGTCGCGGAGAGCATCGGCCAGCTCCCCCGCGGCACATACAAATGGACCGATCCGCCGCGCATTCCCGAGCTGTCCACGGCTGTCGTCGTGGAAAGGCGAGCTCTTCCCACCAACTACATACTCGGCTACTACAGCGGGCCGATCGCGCGCGGCGCGGACTATGCGGCGTTGCGTGTAGCGACGTCGGTGCTCACGGGCCGCATGTTCGCCGAGATCCGGACGCGCCAGAATCTGACCTACGACGTGCACGCGCCGTTCGTCGATCGCGCGGCGACGGCGGGCGGGCTGTACGTGTCGACGGCCTCGCCCGATACCACGCTCAAGCTGATGCGGGCGGCGATATCAGACCTGCAGTCGGGCCTGCTCGATCCGAACGGCCTGCGCGAGCTCGAGCAGCAGTTCCTCACCGAGTATTTCCTCGATAACGAGACGAATGCCGCGCAGGCAGATTTTCTGGCGCGGGCGCAGCTCTACTCCGGCGACTACCGGTCCGCTGAACGATTCGTCGCCGACCTGCGCAACGTGACGCCGGAAGCCGTGCAGCGCGTGGCGAGGCGGTACATGAAGGGGATTCGGTTCGCGTATGTCGGTGATCCGTCGAAGCTGAATCCGCGAACGATCGGCCTGTTCTAACCAACTCGGAGACAGACAAAAGGAGGCCAAACCTGCCTGACCTAATCCTGAATCTGTTTCGTCCAGCGCTTTGGCAAGGTGCCCAGCGCGCCGGCTCCATAAGTCAAGCCCGATTGAGTAATTCTTCCCGCGAGGCTCGCGTTTTACGGCATGGGTCCTTACTTCACCCGTTTGAACACGGAACTTCCTCTCCCCACACCGACGCCTCCGTGAGGTGGAAGTTCTCCGGGACTAACAAGTCTCTTCCCTCCCTCAGAGCGGCTTACGGAGGTGCAAAGCCACCTTCGCCCCGCGATCACCACCTCACTCGGGGTCTTGTCGATAGTGTCCCGTTTCGACAAACGAGCGGACATACTGAGACTTGCTCTTCCTGAACCTGTATCTGACTGTAGAGCGGTAGGTTCCGTCCGTCTCGAGCACAAGAGTTTGAGACAAGAGCTCAGTGGTGGTGCCTGTGTCCACCTCAATCACGAGTGGAAGTATATGCTCTCCAATAGTCTCGAGATCGTAGGCCTCTCGAATGGCGACGAATGAGCCGACAACCGTGTCCTTCGCTGGTGCGCCTTTGGATGGGTCGGGTGGATGGCAGGCAGACCACCGATCTTTAATCGAGCGGCCAGCCGCATGAAACGACGGAGCGTCACTCCCCAATCCCCCGCTGTCTTCCGCTGAATTTTCCGAAGAGCGGCTCGACGTTTCACACGCTACCATAGGTACCGGTGCGACCAGTAATGCGAAGATCACAGCACTAGGTGCGACAGTCTTTGCGCAGTGCTCCAAGAAGAGATTCAACCTGGACAACGCGGGGGCTGGTTTGTAAGGCCAGAGCATTGAACCGAAACCGTTATGCCCTCGGAGATCGCGTTCTGGATCTCACCTGTGACATACCGATTGGGGCTGTAGGTAGATAAAATGACGCGTCCACCGCGTTCGGATCACCGTAGCTTACTCCCCAAACTCCTCAGCTGCCAGGCGCGCACTGATCGTCCCGCTGTAGAGCGCGCCGCCGAGGATTGCCGACGCCAGGCCGCGGTCGGCGAGTGCGCGGAGATCCATCATGGTACGGATGTCGCCCGCGGCGGTCACCGGGAATTCGCTCGCATCGGCGACATCCTCGAGCAGCGGGTAGTCGATCTCAGCGACGTCCTGCTGATGGTTGACGGTAGTGATCATCACTCCCGCGAGCGGCAACGAATTCAGCTCTTCGACGACGTCGACCACGAGCCTTGCGTGGGCTGCAGTCCAACCTCGATTG
>JACCRL010000309.1 GCA_013813605.1 Gemmatimonadaceae bacterium | reverse complement strand
ATCACTCAGGTCGGCAAGCGCGGCGAGAGCACGAAAGCTGCGGCGCGGAATCACCGATTTCCATTCGAACCAGAAATCGAAAAGATCGCCGTTGATTACCAGTGAGGCAGCGCTGCCTTCGAGTCCGCGCAGAAAGCCGACGAACGCTTTCTCCGTCTCGCGGCTGGCGACGCCGAGGTGCGCGTCGGATACGATGTAGCACGGAGCTTTGAGCACGGCGGAAAATAGCCCCCAGCTTCGCCTTTACAAAGCTCGCCGCGGGCGGCAACTTCGCGATTCTGCACATGTTGCCTCAACTCAATGGCGGGACGGCGCACAGCGTCGAGCTCAGGGTGCGCTACGCCGAGACGGACCGGATGCAGGTCGTCTATCACGCGAACTACCTTGTGTGGTGCGAGATCGGCCGTGTCGAGTTCATCAGGGCGCTTGGCACGCCTTACGCAGAGCTGGAGCGGCAGAACGTTGCGCTCGCAGTGGTTGAAGCTTCAATTCGCTTCCACGCCCCGGCGAGGTATGACGACGTGGTCCGGGTGACGACCACTCTCACGGAAGTAAGGTCGAGAACGGTTACCTTCACATACGTGATCACCAACGCCGAGTCAGGCGAGAAGCTCGTTTCGGCCTCGACAAAGCTCGCTTCCGTGACTTCCGATTCGCGCCTCGCTGCGCTGCCCGAAAACCTTCGCACGGTACTTGAAAATGCAGCTTCGTAAAACCGCAGGGACCTTCGGTTTCCTCATCATTGCTGCCGGCGCCGCCGGGGCGCAGGTTCTTCCGCCCGCCATCACCGAGAGAGAAGTCACGCTTTTCGCGCGCCTCCTTGCGATGACCGACACCCGCACGCTGGACCTGCCGCTCGTGGAGCGAGCGCTGGCCAACAAATGGCGTCCGCTGCGCGCGGCGGGAACGCTTGCGATTGGCCAGGTAGGCAGTGAGAGGGGAATGGCAGGCGCGGCCCGCCTGCGCGGTCTCCTTCGCGACAGGGATCCAAGTGTCGCTGGCAACGCCGCGTACGCCCTCGGCCTGTTGCGCGATTCAAGCGCCGTCAATGCGCTTTTCGCAGCCCTGCAGGGCGAGCACAGTGTGACTCGCGAAGCCGCGTGGGCGCTCGGCGAGATCGGCAGTCCGGCGCGCGGCGCTATATCGGCTGCCCTCACCCGCGGCGAAAGAGACCACGACACGGCGATCCAGCTGCTCCTTGCGGCTGCCAAGCTGCGCCCCGTTCCGCTGGCGGAAATCCGGCCCTACCTGAACTCCGGACATCCATCGGTCATCTGGGCCGCTGCATATGCGATTTCGAGAACGAGGGCCGCCGCCGGCGTTCGTGATCTCCTCGCGCTGGAAAGGTCTCCGCGCCTCCGTGACCGCCCCCAGAATCTCGATCGCTCGTCCGCCATGTCCGCACCGTATACCGACGGTCTCAGCGGCAATCAGCGCGCTCGCGCTGAAATCGCGCGCGGACTCGCCAAATCCGCGGCCGGCGATTCGCTCGGACGAGAGGCGCAGGCAGTCCTTGGACGGCTTATCGCCGACATAGATCCGCATGTGCGCATCAATGCGCTTCGCTCGATGGCTACCTACGGATCGCCCGCGCGCGCGGCGCTCCTGTACGGGGCGAGGGATTTCAGCGCGAACGTCAGGGTAGCTACAGCACAGAGCCTTGGAACGGTGATCGGCAGGGATGGCGCCGACTGGGCCACGTACTGGGCGGCCGACACCTCGCTCGTTTATCGCGCGGGCCTGCTCGCGTCTGCCGCGCGCGCCGGTTACCGCCCGGCTGAGCTCCAGACGTGGGCCGGTCATGCGGATTGGAGGTATCGCGCCGCTGTCGCCAACGCGGCCGGCGATTCGCTCGACCGGCGCTTTGCGATTTCGCGCGTTGCAAATCTGTTGAGAGATCCCGACCCGCGCGTCCGCCAGGCCGCGTACGGAGCGCTGCTTCCTCCCGCATCGGTGCCGCTCGAGGACAGCGTGCACGACTGGATGGTCGCGGGATTGCGCGATCCGGACTTTTATGTTCGCGCGACCGTGATCAGCGCCCTCGCCGATCGGCCGACGTCGGCGGATCTCCCCGCCGTGCTCGCCAGCTACAGCGCGGCGGCGCGAGATTCCTCGAACGATGCGAGACTCTCCGCCATCCAGTACGTCGCCGCCCTGTGGAAGAAGGACAGCCTGCGTCTCAGCCAGTCAGTGCGCGACCAGATCATCGCCGTTCGCGCCCCCGTCGACCCGCTGGAGCGGGCCGCCGGCAAGACTGTGCCGATGTGGCGCAGCTGGGCCGGCATTGCCGGACGCGCGCGCCCCCTCTCCTACTACGACAACATCGTGCGCGGCATCGTCATGCCCGCCTACGTTGGCAAGACGCTCAACGCGACGATTCATACATCGCGCGGAACGATGCGGCTCGAGATGTTCGGGACCGATGCTCCAATCACCGTTTACAATTTCCTCACCCTGGCGCGTACGGGCTATTACCGAAACACGAAATTTCATCGCGTCGTTCCCAACTTCGTCGCTCAGGACGGGGATCCACGTGATGACGGCAACGGCGGCCCGGGATATTCCATTCGCGACGAGATGAACCGGCACCGTTATGAGCGCGGCGCCGTCGGCATGGCGCTCTCCGGCCCCGACACCGGTGGCAGCCAGTATTTCATCACCCACTCACCGCAGCCCCACCTTGACGGTCACTACACCGTGTTCGCGCGCGTGATTCGTGGCTATGACGTGCTCGACCGCATCGTTCAGGGCGACCGCATCACGCGGATCGATCCCCGATGAATCAACGCAGATTACTCGCGGCGATCGCGCTTGTCTCGGCTGCCTGCGCGCCGGCAGCCGCTCCGCTCCGCGGAGTGCTCGCTCCCGAGCGGCGGCTGCCCCAGCTTACCGTCGCGCCCGGGCACCGACTCATCGCCTTCAAGTGGGAGTACGAAGAGGGTGAAATCGCCGCCCGCGGCGAGGGAACGTTCCGCGTTGCTTCCCCGGACAGCGTGAGGGTCGACTTCTTTCTTGGTGGCGGATTGGGATCAGGTGGCGCCGTCCTCATCGGTGAATCTCTGCGCTCGGCGGCGAGACAGGATCTGGTGAAGCGATACATTCCGCCGGCACCGCTCATGTGGGCGGTCTTTAACCGCCTTGCCATTCCCGCGCTCCCGGATACGGTCATAAGAATCGAAGGCGACATATTGCGCGGGGATGTCGGCAGGCCCACGCAGTGGAGAGTCACCGCGCGCGGCGATTCGATCGTCGGTCTCGAGCACATATCGGGTACCCGCATCGCCGAGACTCTGACAAAATCCGGAAGTAGTATCTTCTACGAAGCGCCGGGCGCACGACGCAAGCTCCGGCTGACGATCGTACGCCAGCAGGAGGTTGGACCTTTCGATGCGTCTATTTGGAGCTTATAGTCTTGTACTGATGGGCTTGGCAGCGTGCATCCCCTACGGCTTCGCTGGCGGGGGACTTCCTTCACACGTAAGGACGGTCGCCATCCTTCCATTCGAGAACCAGACGGCAACTCCGCAGCTCCCTCGCGAGCTGGCCGAAGCTCTCCGCGCCCGCCTTCAGGACCGGCTCGGGCTGCGCGACGCCGCCGAATCCAAGGCCAACGCAATCGTGCGCGGCACGATCCAGCGCTATGAGACCGACATCCCGATCGGGTTCAGCGCCGACAATCGCGCATCCACCACGGCCCGCCGCCAGCTTCAGCTCGTTGTCGACATCGAGATGGTGGACCAGGTCACCGGCAAGACGCTCTGGCAGAAGAAAGGCCTGCTCGTCGAGGGGCAGTACGAGGAGCGCGGCGAGGCAGTGGGGCGCAAGCAGGCGATCGACCGCGTCGTGAACGATGTTATCGAGGGAGCGCAGTCCCAGTGGTAAACCGCCGCGGCGCGAGCGCGCTCGGCTGCCTCGTCCCGTTGCTGCTTTTCGCGGCGGCCGGGTACGTCGCCGTCGGCTTCGGCGAGGCTTACTTCCGCTTTTACAAGTTCCAGGACGCGATGTCGCAGGAAGCTCGCTTCGCCGACTACCGCTCGGA
>JACCRL010000291.1 GCA_013813605.1 Gemmatimonadaceae bacterium | reverse complement strand
ATCTGGACCGGATCCGACGACGGACTCGTGCACGTCACGCGCGACGCCGGCAAGTCGTGGGCAAACGTGACCCCAGCTGGACTTCCGGAGTGGACGCGCATCTCGATGATCGAAGCATCGAGCTTCGCTCCGGGCACTGCCTACATTGCGGCCAACCGATACCAGCTCGACGATCTCAGGCCGTACCTGTACCGCACCACCGACTACGGCCGGAGCTGGGCGCCGATCACGACGGGAATAACGGCGACAGAATTCACGCGCGTGCTGCGCGAGGATCCGGAGCGGCAGGGACTTCTCTACGCCGGAACGGAGAGGGGCGTGTGGGTGTCGTTCGACGACGGCGCGCATTGGCAGTCGCTGCGCCGCAACCTTCCGATCGTTCCGGTGCACGACCTCGCGGTAAAGGAGGGTGATCTCGTCGCTGGCACGCACGGGCGTTCGTTCTGGATTCTCGATGACCTCTCCGCCCTCCGGCAGATGACACCCGCAATCACGCGATCCGCGGCGCACCTCTTCAAGCCGCGCAAGGTTTATCGCGCCAGCTTCGGCGGGGGCGGTGGTGGTGGCGCTGGTGGAGGTGGCAACACCGGCGCGGCGGGCGGTCATCCGGTGGGTGCAAACCCGCCGTCGGGCGGCCTCGTCTACTACTGGCTGGACAAGCCCCGTCAGGTTGTCACGCTCGATTTCCTCGACGCGGAGGGGAAGAGCATCCGCAGCTTCACGAGCCGACAGGATGCAACCGTCGCCGCCGACTCGGTCCGCTCCGACAGTGTGAAGAACGCACGCGTCGACAGCCTCCGCCTTGCCGGCGTAAAAGCGGACAGCACCGTGCGCAGCGAAGAGAGAAGTGAGGAGACGGCCGGAGAGGACGGACCCGTGCGCAGGCCTCCCCCACCCCGCGTTGCTGACAAGCGTGGCCTCAACACCTTTGCCTGGAATCTCCGATATCCTGATGCATCGAGCTTCGAGAACATGATCCTGTGGGCAGGAGGTACGTCGGGACCGGTGGTCGTGCCGGGCGCTTACTCGGTGCGCATGACCGTAAACGGTCAATCGTTCATACAGCCGCTCACCGTCGTGAAAGACCCGCGCTCGCCGGCGACGCAGGCGGAGCTGCAGGAGCAGTTCGACTTTCTGATGCGGATTCGCAATCGAACGAGCGAAGCAAACGATGCGGTCAGGCTGATCAGAAACGTGAAGGCACAGCTCGCCGACCGTGGCAGGAAGATGGGCGGCAGTGAATCAGCTGCTTTCCGCGCCGAGTCGGATGCGTTGAACGCGTCACTGTCGCGCATCGAAGCGCAGGTGTATCAGGTGCAGAACCAGTCGGGCCAGGATCCGCTCAACTACCCGATCAGACTCAACAACAAGATCGCCGCACTCTCTGGCGTCGCCTCGAGTACCGACGCGCGCCCGACGAGCCAGACCCAATCGGTTTTCAACGAGCTCTCCGCGCAGCTCGACGTGCACCTCGCGGCATTGCGATCCGAACTGCGCGCGCTCACTGCTCTCAACGCGAAGTTGAAAGCGGCCGGGCTTGCCGAGGTTACGCCGAGCACCGAGGAGATCAAGCCGCCCCCCGCACCAGCGGCCGCCGGAGCCGATGCGTTCGACGGCTGAAGTCGCTCGACCGACTAGCCGGTCCCGCCAGCTCGCGCGGGCCGCGGGCTGCGCAGCAATCGTCGCCATCTCGGCCGCGTGCGAATTTCAGCGCGGGGGTGAACAGGGCGCCGAGATCACGGTCGTGGATTCAGCATTGGTGCCGATCTGGGATACTCCGGGAGACAGCGGCACTGTTTACACCGTTGAAGTGGTGTCGGGCGGGAGAACGCAGCGCGTGCGCGATGTCGTCGTGCCGCTTCCAACCGTGGTTGCCGACACGCTCGTCGTCGGACTGATTCAGGTGTCAGAGGATTCAGTGCCCGAAGAGCGCCGCATCTTCCGCCTCAACCTCACGAACGGGGTGATGCAGACGTTGCGCGTTCCCGCCGATGCGTGGGCCTTCTTTCACGACATCGTCGTTTCACCAGATGGCAGGTACATCGCGTACGTAGCCGCCGATTCATCGGAGGACTCGCAGGACACTTTTGCGGTCGTGCGCGAGCTCGAGAGCGGACGGATCGTCGCGCGTGGTCCAGCGGGAGCAGGGTGCGACTGTGAAACCGATTCCAACCACGCGCGCTGGATCGCCCCGGACAGCTTCGAGATTGCCGTCGAGCAGGTCGACCCGCGGCGCGAGTGGCAGCGCATTTCAGGCCGCGTGGGAGGCCGGATCCGTGTCGATACGCTGCGCATCGAGCCCCAGTGGCACTGACCGATGCTACAGTGTCTCCCTACCTCATCGCGGCGATGTCTCTAACGGCCACTGCGAGCATCCGCACGCGAGGCGCATCGGGCGCGCTTCCGGCTTCTCTGTCCAGCCTGCTGGCGAGGCTTCGCAGCGCGCCACGGCGTCGCGTCACGCTCATCTTTTCCGCTGCGTCAAGGTCGCGAGTCGCTGCGGCGAGACGGTTTCGCGGAAGCCCCTGGTTGCGCCTTAGCTGGTCCATGTAGGCGCGGGCGACGACGAAGTTCCCCGGCCATACGAACTTCGGCTGATTCTGCGCGTTGAACGATTCGAGCCGCACCAGATTCGCCGCAGCGAGCTCGTTCTCCGACAGGAACTCGCTCGGCTTCAGGCGAAACACATCGAGTCCGCGGGCGATCTCCGAGCCGTAGATGTAGCCGTTGTACCAGTACGACGACCAGTATCCGGCAGTGATCAGCTCCTTCGCGTCGATTGGTCCGCGATCGAAATGAGCGATCTCGACGGGGTGACGCGCATCGGTGAAATCGAATACCGAGATGCCGCCCTGGTACCATGACTGCACCATGATGTCGCGCCCGGGCACGGGAATCATCGAGCCATTGTGTGCGACGCAGTTCTCCAGCTCCGTCTGGGGAGCGGGCAGCTTGTAGAAGCTGGCCGCCTCCAGCTTGCGGCCACTCCACGTGTAGATCGCATCGGCCCCCCACTGCGGGCGGTCGGTGGCGAGGCAGCGCGCCGCGCCTCCCCCTCCCCACTCGTCCGAGAACAGGACCTTCTTCCCATCGTTGCTGAACGTCGCCGAATGCCAGAACGCAAAGTTGGGATCGCTGACTTCGGCGATGCGCTTCGGGTTCGTGATGTCGCGAATGTCGAGCAGGATGCCGTTCCCGGAACATGCGCCCGCCGCCAATCCCATCTCCGGATAAGCGGTTATGTCGTGGCACCGGCTCGTCTCGCTCGTTGACTGGGTGCCGGGTCCGTGACTACCGCCCTTCCACAGTCCCGCGATTGCGCCGGCCGAATCGGAAAAGATTCTGGGCGAGCTCACGATCTGTGCGTTCTGGGGAGCGGCAAGCGGTACGCGAATCACCTCGATGCGGAAGAGCGAAGTGTTGGGATCGTCCGCCGGTGCCTTGTCCGAGCAACCGGCGAGCTCCGCTGCGACGCGCACGCCACCCGTTCCCGAAACGTAGATGTAAACGTTGGCGGGATCCTTCGGATCCGTGATCAGCGTATGCGTGTGCGATCCGCGGCAGGTCTGCACGAAACCGACCTGGCGCGGCTGGTCGAGGTTGGTAACGTCGAAAATGCGAACGCCGCGGAACCTGTCCACGCTGCTGACGGAATCCTCTACTCCCTGCGTGCCGCAGTCGATCCGTCCACGCTTCTCCTCAACGGACACGAACAGCAGGTTGCGATAAACTGACACATCGCCCTGACCGCCGGGACAAACCCAGGTCGCGCGCAGCGTCGGGTTTGCGGGTGTCGAGACATCCCAGACCTGGAATCCATTGTAGCCACCGAGGAAAACGAGGTTGCCACTGAACGCCAGGTCGGCGTTGGCGAAGGCGAAATCGCTCTGTTGCGCCGGGTTGAACCAACCCTGCGGCCGCGCCCGGTGCGCGATCAGCTCGAGGTTCAGCGCCGACTCACCGGCATCGGTCCAACCGGGCGTCAATCCGATGCGCGCGTCGGTCTGTGCGCCAAGCTCGGCGGTGGCCGCGATCAAAAGGGTCAGCACGACGTGCGATGTCCGACGGCGAACGAATGTTGGTAGCGTCATCTGATCGGGAATGTGGAGGGGTTGGAACAGTCATTGATTGCGATCATTGCGAAGATTGCGCCGCAATCAGAAGGGCGCGCATGCGACGGATCTCCGTGCGCTGGTCGGAGTCGACATCTGACGCGAACCGGAATATCTCGGAATTCTGCGCCGCGCCGGGGGCGGCGAACAGTTGATCCACCATCACGAGGGCGCCTTCATGGTGACGAATCATGAGCGTAAGAAATTGTTGCTCGAACGGCGCGCCGCTCGCTCTCCCCAGGCCGGCAAGCTCATCCTGTAACAGCATGCCTGGCATGTGACCGTGACCAGCCTTGCCGTGATCTCCGCTCGCGCCAATCGCCGCCACAGGCTCGTTGTGCTTCCGGAGCCAGCGGGTCATGAGTGCGATCTCATCTCGCTGGGACACCTCGATGCGCTCGGAGAAAAGCAGAAAGTCGGGGCGCCGCGTGCGCGCGGGCACGAGGGCCGTCATCTCGAGCGCCTGGGAGTGATGCCGAATCATTTGCTGCATGAACCGGACATCGGCTGCAACGTGCGTGGGGCGGGCGTTCGCAGCCGGTTCCGGCCTGGGATGGCTGCCATGCGCATTGGCACTGACCGTGTCACTAACGGGTGCGGCGGCCGGACGCGGCACTCTCGCGGTGCACGCCGTGAGTGCTGCAATTGCAACCACCAGCCCGGCGGTAATAAACTCATTTCTTGAATCTGATCGCATTGTCCAGGCTCCCGTCCCGCTGCAAAGCTAAGCCCGCGCCCGACGTGCTGTAACGGCCCAATGG
>JACCRL010000278.1 GCA_013813605.1 Gemmatimonadaceae bacterium | reverse complement strand
GGTGTGAAATGGATGGTGAGCTGGCCCGCCGTATCGGGCGCGGCTGGATATGAAGTGCTCTTCCGTTACACTACTTCCGTGAGGTACGAAAAGCTTTATCGCGTTACTGGCGCGACGTCGTTCCTGCTTCCGGAGCAGCTGGACGATGGCTGGGTGGCGGTCAGGGCAGTCGGCGCTGGCGGGCACCGGTCACTCGCGAGCAGCGCCCCGCCGCCCTGCCCCATCCTCACGACGCGGGCCGACACAGTCGCCGCCGGCGACGTGATACGCAACTGCATTCGTCCCCCCGCGCGCTGATGGCTGCGCGCGCACGATCAATCGCGACCTCCTTCTATATGATGAGAAAGAACGCCAGATTTTTTTTCACTGCTCTTCCGCTCGCCCTCGCCTGCGCGCCCTTGCCCGCGCCCACGACCGCAACCGCGAGAGAATTCGGCCTGCTCGGCACCGCGACCGCCGGCGCGGGGGTACGGCTCACTCCCGCCGATGAGCGGTGGGTCGAGTCCACCCTCACCGCCCTGACACTGCGGGAAAAGGTCGGACAGCTCATCATGCCCTGGGTCGGTGGAGATTACGCGGCTGTCGGCTCGCCCGAATTCGAGCAGGTGCGCGAGTGGGTGGAGAATGACCGCGTCGGCGGACTGGTGATGTCTATCGGCTTACCGCTTAGCTACGCGGCCAAGCTCAACGAATTCCAAAAGCGCGCGAAGGTCCCCCTTCTCATCGCATCCGACATGGAGAACGGGCCGGGCATGCGGATGGGAAATATCTATGCGCTCCCGTCGATGCTCCCCCAGGGCGGCGGCACGACGTTCCCGCCGGTGATGGCGCTCGGCGCGACCGGATCGGACGAGCTGGCGTTCAATCTCGGACAGGTGCTGGGCAGGGAGGCGCGCGCCGTCGGAGTGCACATGGCGTTCGGTCCCGTGCTGGACGTCAACTCGAACCCGCTCAACCCAATCATCAATACACGGTCGTTCGGTGAAGATCCCGCGCTCGTGAGCAGGCTCGGTCGCGCGTACATCCGCGGCGCCCGGTCGGCTGGCCTGCTCACTACCGCCAAGCATTTCCCGGGGCATGGTGATACGGATGTCGATTCGCACGTCGACCTGCCGACGATACGGGCAGATCGCGCTCATCTCGATGCCGTCGATCTCCCTCCGTTTCGCGCCGCCGTTGCCGAGGGAATCGATGCGATCATGACAGCGCACATCGCCGTCGTCGGGGTGGAGGGAGACACCGCCGGGCCCGCGACACTGTCGCCAAGGTTCATGACGGGACTGCTGCGCGACGAGATGAAGTTCACCGGCCTGCTCTTCACGGACGCAATGACGATGGGCGGCGTCGCGCGGCGATACGGCGCGACGGAACCACTGATCAGGGCAGTAGAGGCCGGCGCCGACGTCCTGCTCATGCCGCGCAACGTGACGACCGCCATCGAGACCGTCGTCGGTGCCGTGGCGAGCGGACGCATCAGGGAGTCGCGCATCGATGAATCCGTGCGCCGCATTCTCTCCTCCAAGGCGCAGGCGGGGCTCACTCGCGGGCGCCTCGTCGACCTGAACGCGGTCGGTACGATTGTCAGCATTCCCGCTCATACGCGCGTCGCCCAGGATGTCGCCGAGCGGTCGATCACGCTCGCACTGGACGGGCTTTCGCTGGTGCCGCTGAGTAGGGACACTGCGCGCCGCATTCTGGCCCTGACCTATGCGGAAGACTCCGACCTGATCGCGGGGCGCGCCTTCGATCCGATCATCGAGTCTCGTTTCCCGCGCACGCAGATGGTGCGCGCGGACGGACGCACGACCGCGAGCGAGTATGCGGCGCTCGCGTCGCGCGCCGCTTCGGCGGACATCATCGTAGTTTCGGCATACGTTTCGCCGAAAGAGTACAAGGGAAGCATTGGCGCCGAGGAGGGATTCTCGCGTTTCATTGAGCAGCTCGCCGTGCGCAAGAAACCGATCGTCGTCATCTCCTTCGGCAGTCCGTACCTGCTCGGCGCCTTTCCCTCGGTGTCGTCGTACATGATCGCATGGGGCGGAAGTCCGGTCAGCCAGAGGGCGGCGGCGATGGCACTCCTTGGCCAGCGGGCAATAACGGGCCGGCTACCCATTTCGATTCCTCCTGCTCTCGCCATCGGCGCGGGCATCACGCGTCCTGCATCAGGGAGTCCCGTACGATGAGCTCGAGATTCTCGGCACTCATACTCGCTTCGCTGGGGATGGCGTGCATGCCACCGACGGTTGTCACCACGACTCCGGGAACTGGCCCGGCGATCACGTACAGCGCGGGACTGAATGGCGCGGCCATCGATCCGGCGCTCCCCGGTCGTCTCGACTCGATAATTACCGCGGCGATTGCCGGTGGCGTGGCGCCGGGAGCGGCCGTCGCCGTCGGCCGCAACGGGCGCATTGCCTACATGCGCGGGTACGGCCGCCTCGACTGGCACGACAGCACTTCGCCGCCGGTCGATTCCGCTACTCTCTACGATATGGCGTCATTGACCAAAGTGATTGCGACGACGACCGCCGCGATGGCGATGGAAGAGGCGAACCTCCTCGACAT
The DNA here is from genome assembly GCA_013813605.1 of Gemmatimonadaceae bacterium. Classification (GTDB taxonomy): domain Bacteria; phylum Gemmatimonadota; class Gemmatimonadetes; order Gemmatimonadales; family Gemmatimonadaceae; genus UBA4720. The sequence goes on along the minus strand of JACCRL010000278.1, from coordinate 2,466 downwards.
CGAGCTCCCCGTAAGCTCGTACCTGCCGGAATTGAACGCGCCCGACAAGGCGGGGATCACCGTCCGTCACCTTCTCATCCATCGTGGCGGGCTCGAGGCATTTGCCGCGCTTTTCAAGACTTTCCGCGGCAGGGAGCAGTATCTGCAGCAGATCAACGAGCGCCCAAGCAAGTATGCGCCAGGTGCACAAATGATCTACAGCGACTGGGACCTGATCCTGCTGCAGCTGATCCTGGAAAAGCTCAGCGGCCGCACCCTCGACACACTGGTGAACGAGCGCATCTTCCAGCCACTTGGAATGTCCAACACGAGATACCGGCCGCCCGCCGAGTGGAAGAATCGCATCGCGCCGACGGAGGTGGACTCGACGAGGGGTGGCCTCGTGTGGGGCATCGTGCACGACGAGAATGCATGGGCGATCGGCGGAGTCGCGGGGCACGCCGGCCTGTTCTCGACAGCGCGCGACCTGTCGGTATTCGCGCAGATGATGCTGAATGGCGGCGAGTACAACGGCGCGCGCATCCTGCGCCCGGCAACTATCGCGCGCTGGACATCGCGGCAGGGAAAGGAGACGAGCCGGGCGCTCGGATGGGACACTCCGTCAAAGAACTCGAGCGCGGGCCGCTACTTCTCGCCGCGCAGCTTCGGTCACACGGGTTTCACGGGTACATCGATCTGGATCGATCCGGAAAAGAATCTGTTCGTGATTCTGCTGACCAACCGCGTAAATCCAACGCGCGAGAACGCGAAGCACGTGCCCCTTCGGCGCGCGGTTGCGGACGCAGTGCAGGAAGCCGCGCTGGGGGCGCCGCTGATCGACTGGGAGGCCCGGCAATAGTTATCGCGGGGCGGGGGCGGGCGAACCCTACTCCGGGCCGCGAGGTGTTGGTGTGTAGAAAGTATTGACGCCTTTCCCGCATGGTTTCGCAACCGGTGGCGGGCCGGGGGGATCCACATCCCCGCTCTCACGGCGCAACTCCAGAAGGCGGCGACGCAATTCCCTTACGACTCCAGCGTGCCTTCGGTCGTAGGCGAGGTTGTTCGTCTCATCGGCATCGCGCTCCAGGTCGTACAGCTCCCATTCCTCGGGCTGTTCCCAGAAATGAATGAGCTTCCACTTCTTTGTGCGCACCCCTCGGTTCTTCCCGGCGCAGTGCTCGGCCGGATATTCGAAGTGCTCGTATAGGAAGGCATCCCTCCACGCCGGGCGCTGGCCGCGCAGAATCGGCGCGAAGCTCCTGCCCTGCATCCATGCCGGTGCAGCAACGCCGGCAAGGTCAAGCAGCGTTGGTGCGACATCGATGTTGAGAGTGAGATGCGTCGTATCGACCTGCCGCGCGGGTATCCCGGCCGGATAGCGCACCAGCATCGGGACACGAATCGAGGGCTCGTACATGAGTCGCTTGTCGAACAGGCCGTGCTCTCCGAGGAAGAAGCCGTTGTCCGACGTATACATGACGATGGTATTCGCCTCGAGACCGTTCGCCTTGAGGTACGCGAGGACGCGGCCCACGTTGTCGTCCACGCTCAGCAGCACACGGTAGTAGTTCTTCACCAGGTGTTCCAGATTGAGCCGCTTCCTTTCCGCCACTGGAAGCGACGGCGAAACGCCACGGCTCGCGAAGTCCGGCATGTCGGCGATTGCCATCTCCGCCTTCCTGAGCGCTTCAGGCCGTCCCGCAAGGCGGTCCTCGAATGTCCGCGGCACAGGGATCACCACGTCGTCGAACATCTGCGCGTACCGCGCGGCCGGCATCCACGCCCGGTGCGGCGACTTGAACTGGTAGAGCAGGCAGAAGGGCTTGTCGCGCGGACGGGACTGCAGAAACGCCAGCGCCTGGTCGCCCGTAACGTCGTCGGCGTGGCCGCGCATCTGCAGGCGCGCACCGTTGGCGATCATTTCGGGATCGTGGTACCGCCCCTGACCCGGAAACACGACCCACTGGTCGAAACCGCTGGGTTCGGACTGAAGATGCCACTTCCCGACAACCGCGGTGTGGTACCCCGTCGCGCGCAACAGGTGCACGAACGTCTGCTGATCCGCGCGCAGTCCCGGGTGGTCGGAGAAGTCGGGCCCGCCGCCATTCGTCAGAACTCCGTGTGTGTGCGAATAGAGACCGGTGAGGAACGATGCACGGCTCGGCTCACACAACGAGTTGGTAACGAAAAACTCGGTCATGCGCATTCCGCCCCCGCCAATCGCGTCCATGTTCGGCGTCTTCAGGATCGGATTGCCGTACGCGCCAACCGCATCCTGCCGCTGATCGTCCGTCATGATGAAGATGATGTTCGGTCGGGCGGGAGCCTCGCCAGCGTGCGCAAGCAGGCTGCGGGCGGCGGGGAGACCCGTCAGCGCGCCGCCAATCATCTTCACCGCACTCCTCCGATTCATCATGCCTCCGCGGCAGAACTGTCAGCTGGAAGAAGCCTTGAGCTGAAAAACTTATCAAGTCGGAACAGGTTGGA
>JACCRL010000269.1 GCA_013813605.1 Gemmatimonadaceae bacterium | reverse complement strand
ACCGCTTCGCGCGATCGGTCTCGCGACAGGACTTCGTCAGACACTCGTGGGAGCCCCCAAGACATTGCCGATTCCGAATCCTGCGAACTTCGGGCTTGCCGGCAACCCAGCAACGCGCCAGGAGCGCATAGACTGGCTGACGGCCGACTATTCCGCCCAGGCTGACCCGGTTCGCGCGGAAGCACTGGATGCAATCAGCACAATCGACCTTCTCCGAAGGGTCAACTTCACAGGCTACGCCCCGGCAAATGGTGCCGTGTATCCGAATACTTCGTTCGGCAACAGCCTGAAGTCGGCCGCGGCGCTGATCAAGGGAGACATCGGAGTCGAGGCCGTGCAGGTCGACATAAGCGGCTGGGACACGCACGCTAACGAAGACCCTCTCGCAGGCGGGATGTTCACCCTGATGCAGCAGTTTGCGGGAGCGCTCGGCGCGCTGCACGCAGATCTCGTGTCAGGGAATCAGGCTTCATCCGTGACAGTTGTAGCGATCTCGGAATTCGGCAGAAACGTTCGAGAGAATGGAAGCCGGGGAACGGATCACGGCCGCGCCGGCTGCATGTTCGTAATCGGAAAGCGGATTGCGGGCGGCAAGGTGATGACAAACAACTGGCAGCCGCTCGCACGCGAAAACCTTGAGTCAGGCCAGGACGTGAAAGTCACCATTGATCACAGAGACATCCTTTCCGAGATCGTGCGAAACCGCCTCGCGAACACAAATACTTCCTTCGTGTTTCCGGACTTTGCAGCAACAACTCGCGGGGCGACGAAATAGTGCAGGGAGTTTCCCTATCGAACGACGGTAACCTGGCCACTCATTCCGGGATGTACTGTGCAATCGTAGGGAAAGGTTCCGACAGTACTGAAAATGCGGCTGACCGTCTCGTTGGACGTAAACTGGATATCCGCGGGCACGCCCGGTTTGGAGTTGAAAATCACATTGTGTGGAGCGGAAGGGAATTCGAAACGAACTGTTCCGTTTACTTTGACCGAAAGGTTGAAGGGGCTGAAACTGTTGCCCGGCATGAATACCGAGGCGATAGTTGGAATGCCGACGTCCATGACTGGAACAGCGAGATTTCCGCTCACGCTCTGAATAGTCGCCTTCACATTCGCGGTGCCGGAGGCGAGCGCCGTCACGAGGCCCTTAGAATCAATGCTTGCCACATTTGCCGGGGAAACAGACCACGACGGCTGGCCGGCGCTGACAATCTCTCCCCTGGAATTTCGGGCTTCAGCGGAAAACTGAATGGTCTGGCCGACCTGCAGTGATGAGGATGCTGCCGTGACGACTACAGTCGAAACGGCGTCTCCCGAGGGGCCCGGACCTGACAATTCGGACCCGCCGCCGCATGCGGCCAGCAAGACCACCGAAAAAGGAATGATTGGATGAACGCGAAGCATTTCCGGTATCTCCCGTGGCGGAACCAGAATGGCAGAACGACAATGTCCAAATATAGGACAATTGTGGGGGGTTTCCGTCATGCCGTTGTTGTACTGGCGCTGGTCGCAGGAACCGCCTGCGGCGGGTCTGATGGGGGCGGCGGCGTAACTGAACCTCCGGCGGCGGGGCCACTGACCTTCGCATTGAAACAGGTGAACGGGCAGAATCTCCCCGCAAGTTTTCAAACCGCTGAAGGGTTATTGGTGATCGGATCGGGAACGATGACCCTCCGTCCGGACAAGACTTTCAATGAGAACATTGCGTACACGTTCGCTCCTCCGGGCGGCGCGGCTGCACCTGACGCGGCCATCACCGATGGCACCTATGTCCAGACAGGAACCGACATCGTATTTACAGTTCCTCCGATCGGTCCGGATCCGCAGTTCACGTTCACCGGGACAATTGTCGGACTCACGCTCACCTATAACGACGCCGGGTTCGTAGCCGTCTATTCCCGTTAGCCGCCTCGTAGAGCGCTCGCGGGCAGTCAACAGCAGGAGAGCCCCGAGGGACCAAGCAGAACGCCGACGGCCAGGAGCGGAACCAGTCAGGCGCATCAGGACTGCTGCCCGCCACGTTCAATCCGAAGCTCCTGCACGTCCGCGCGGAGGCCGGCAATCTCCATCCGCAATGCCTCGAGAGTTGCCTGTCCGGCGATCTCGGCATCGTCGCGCCCGGCGTCAGTGCCGATGAAGAACGAGGCGAGTGCGGCGGTGACGTATCCGAACACCGCAAACGCATAGAGGCCGAGGAGAAGG
>JACCRL010000252.1 GCA_013813605.1 Gemmatimonadaceae bacterium | reverse complement strand
GGGTCGCGGCGATGGACATGGCACCCCGTCCCTCAGGATCCCGCCGACCCCGGATTTCGCACGTGGATCGGTCCAATGGCGCATCGGTCCGGCGCCGCCAACGCGTGGTCGGTGATCGCCGCCGACCCGGCGCGCGATCTCGTGTTCATTCCGACTTCGTCGCCGAGCGTGGACTACTACGGCGGCGAACGGAAGGGACAGAATCTGTATGCGAACTCCATAGTCGCGCTGCGCGCATCGACCGGTCGCGTCGTCTGGCACTTCCAGACCATTCACCACGACCTGTGGGACTACGACAACGCGGCGCCGCCGGCTCTTGTTACGATCGAGCGAGGAGGGGCACGAATTCCCGCCGTCCTGCAAGCGACGAAATCCGGACAACTGTTCGTTCTTCACCGCGAGACGGGCAAGCCGCTCTTTCCGGTGGAAGAGCGCGCTGCACCAGCGAGCGATGTCGCCGGCGAGGAAGCACATCCGACGCAGCCAATCAGCGCGGGGTTGCCGCCACTCAGTCCGCAGCGCATCACCGCCGCCGATATCTGGGGTGTCACGCCGGCCGACAGCGCCGATTGCGCCGCGCGAGTCGCGAGCCTGCGCAACGATGGCCCTTTCACTCCGCCCAGTCTCAGGGGGTCGGTCAACTTTCCGGCCAACGTCGGCGGCGCGCACTGGGGCGGGCTCTCCTATGACGCGGACCGGCAGATCGTGGTTGTGCCAACGAATCGCATCGCGGCAGTGATCACTCTCGTTCCACGCGCGGCGTACGAATCGTCGATGGCCGAAACCCGCGGCGAGCGGATCGGTCTCGAGTACGCGATGATGCGAGGCACTCCGTATGTGTTGAAACGTGAAGTGCTGACCTCCAGCAAAGGCTCATTCTGCACCCGGCCGCCGCTCGGATCGCTCAGCGGAATCAGTCTCCGCACCGGACGGGAGCTGTGGAGCGTTCCGCTCGGAACGCCCGAGGGTCTCGAGAAGCTCGGACTTCCGACTTCGCCATATCTCACCGGCGCCATCAACCTTGGTGGTCCGATCACGACCGCTTCGGGGTTGACGTTCATCGGCGCGACGACCGATGCGTATTTCCGCGCCTACGAGACGGCGACGGGGAGGGAACTCTGGAAGGCGAAGCTGCCCGCCGGCGGAAAGGCGACGCCGATGACCTTCCTCGGCGCCGACGGCCGTCAGTACGTCGTGATCGCGGCGGGCGGCGACGGCAAGGTGTTCGGCAAGAGCGACGAGATCATCGCGTTTTCCCTCCCGCGGAGCCGGTAAGTGCGCTGCGCGACCGGCCTGACCGGGAAGTGACGGTGTCGTTTGAGGCACGCCTCTCCCGGCTCGAGGAGATCGTTTCACGGCTCGAGCAGGACGATGTCGGGCTCGATGCATCGCTCAAGCTTTTCGAGGAGGGCATCGAGGTACTGCGCGCCGCGTCGGCGGAGCTGGAAAAAACCGAGGGGAAGGTGAAGATGCTCATCGAACGCGCGGACGGGTCGTTCGAGCTGCGGGGAATGGATCTCTAATACCTCCCCCGCAGCCTTCGAGTCCGGAAGGGGAGCGGTCGAAGCGGCGCTCGAGGCGGTGTGCACCGAATCGCTGGCCGGAGTGCATCCACGTGTCGCAGACGCAATCCAGTACGCCCTGCGCAGTCCCGGAAAACGTGTGCGCCCGCTGCTGCTGCTCGCCGCGTACCAGGCCGCGGGCGGCACCGGCGATGCGACACGGCTCTCATGCGCGGCCGAGCTCATTCACGCATACTCGCTCGTGCACGACGACCTCCCGTGCATGGATGACGACGACATGCGTCGAGGGCGCGCGACGGTGCACCGGGTCTTTGGCTCCCGGACGGCGATACTCGCGGGTGTGCTCATGATCCCGCTCGCCGTCGAAGTAGTCCGCGCATCCACTTCCTCGATGCACCTGCCGGAAAGCCGCGCGCGGGCGATCGCGCGCGCTTTGCTTCGTGCCGCCGGCTCGGGCGGGATGATCGGCGGGCAGCTCAACGATCTCCTCGGCGAGGGACTCTCGCTCGACCTCGGCGAACTCGAACGGATCCACGCCGCCAAGACCGGCGAGCTGATCGCGGCCTGCGTCGCGATGGGCGCGCTTGCGGCTGATGCAGGGCCGGAAGATGTTCACGCCTTCGAGAGCTACGGGCGAAGGCTTGGACTCGCTTTCCAGATCATGGATGATGTTCTGGACGTGACCGCAACGACCAGCCAGCTTGGCAAGACGAGCGGAAGGGACCAGGCGCTCGGCAAGAGCACCTATCCGGCCCTGCTCGGCGTTGACGGAGCACGGCGCCGCGCCCAGTCACTCGTGGAGGAAGGCCTCGCGACGCTTCGCGAGCGAGGTCTGCTCACGACGAAGCTCGCCGAAGTCGCTAATTTCATGGTAAGCCGTACGTCCTGAAAACATGCCCATACTAGACCGAGTCCACTCTCCCGGCGATCTGAAGCCGATGACCCGCGACGAGCTCCGCGAGCTCTCCGCGGAGCTGCGCGGCCGGCTCATCGAAGTGTGCTCGCGCACGGGCGGCCACATTGGCGCCGGGCTCGGCGTCGTCGAGCTTTCAGTCGCGCTGCACGCGGTGTTCGATACGCCGCGCGACAGAATCGTCTGGGACGTCGGTCACCAGGGATATCCGCACAAGTTTCTGACAGGCCGCGGCGACCGCTTCGAGACGCTTCGCCAGGAAGACGGCCTCTCCGGCTTCCTGCGCCGGAGTGAGAGCGAGTACGACACATTCGGCGCTGGGCACGCGGGCACGGCGATCTCGGCCGGATTCGGGATGGCGGTGGCGCGCGATCTGAACGGCGAAGACTTCAAGGTCGTCTCCGTGCTTGGCGACGGTGCACTGACGTGCGGGCTCGCGTACGAGGGTCTCAATAACGCCGGCGCATCCGAGCGGGACTTCATCGTCATCCTCAACGACAACGAGATGTCGATCGCGCCGAACGTCGGAGCGATCTCCAAGTATCTCACCAAGATCCAGCGAAATCCCCTCTACAATCGCGTCCGTTCAGCCATCGGAACGGTGGTCGATTCCGCGCCCGGTCCGCTCGCTGGGGTCGGCTCGCTGGTGAGAAAGTGGGAAGAGAGCGTGAAGACTTTCCTCACACCGGGGGTGCTGTTCGAAGAGCTGGGGTTTCGCTACTTCGGCCCGATCGACGGACACGACCTCGATGCGCTGATCGACACTTTCGCGGCTGTGAAAACGATGAGCGGTCCGCGGCTGATTCACTGCATCACGCAAAAGGGAAAGGGGTTTCCGGCGGGCGAGCACATCGAGAAATGGCACGCGCTTCCTCCCGGACACGACCCGGCCACGGGGAAGCAGCGCACGGTTTCGTCGGCGAACGCCAACTACACGGCCGCGTTCGGCAAGGGACTCGTCGAGCTGGCGCGGGAGTATCCGCGCCTCGTCGCCATTACTGGCGCCATGCCGAGCGGCACAGGGACAGGAGCCTTCGCAAAAGAGTTCCCCGAGCGCTTTTTCGATGTGGGAATCGCCGAGGGGCATGCGGTTACTTTCGCGGCCGGATTGGCGACAGACGGAATCCGTCCGGTGTGCGCCATTTACTCGACCTTTCTCCAGCGTGCATACGACAACGTCATTCACGATGTCGCCCTTCAGAATCTGCCGGTGGTATTTGCGATGGACCGCGCCGGTCTCGTCGGTGAGGATGGCCCGACGCACATGGGGCTGTACGACATCGCCTACATGCTGGCCGTCCCCGGGATGGTCGTCACCGCGCCGAAGAACGGCTCGGAGATGATTGCGCTGATGCGGAGCGCGATGGAGCACGCCGAGGGACCGTTCTGCCTTCGCTACCCGCGCGATGCAACGCCCGACATCGTGCCGCCGGCCGCGGAGATCGGAGCGATTCCCCACGCGACCTGGGAAGTCCTGCGCCGCGCGTCCAGTCCGCGCGACAGCGATGGCGCGGTTGCCATACTTGCCGTCGGCACAATGGTCGCCGCCGCCGTGGCCGCGGCCGACATACTGAGCGAAGAGGGAATCAGCGCGACGGTGGTGAACTGCCGCTATCTCAAGCCGCACGACGAGCGGGTGCTCGGCGAGATCGTGCGCGATCATCGCCGTCTGCTCGTTGTCGAGGAAGGAACCGTGGTCAACGGATTCGGCGCTTACATGGGCTCGGTCGTCGCTGCGCTCGACGATTCAGTGACGGTAGTGGCGCACGGAGTTCCAGACAGGTTTGTGGAACAGGCGCCGCGTGCGAAACAGCTCGCTTCTCTCGGTCTCGACGCCAGGGGAATCGCCGAGCGGGCGAAGCGCGCCTTTGGAGTGGAGAGCTCGCGGGGCGCCCACCTCCGCGCCGTCTGATGCGCCTTGGCGTCATCGGGCACCGCGGTTACGAAGAGCTGCCGGGAATTCTCAGCACGCTTTTCAGGTTAGCGCCAGCACTCGACATCGAGCCTTTTTTCGAGCAGGAGCTGCACGAAGAAGCGAAGGCGGGAGCGCGCCTGACAGACCCGGCGCAGATCGATGCGCTGCTCACGCTTGGCGGCGACGGAACGTTGCTGCGCGGCGCGCGCTACCTGCATGGCAGGGACATCCCCATTCTTGGCGTCAACCTTGGCCGGCTGGGTTTTCTGACCAGCTGCCAGAGCGAAGATTTTGCGTCAGCGCTTGAGCACCTTGCCGGCGGCGCGTATGTCGCGCAGCCGCGGATGGCGCTGAGCGCGCGTGCGATCGACACATCGGGCAATGTGCGCGACAAGTGGCGGGCGTTGAACGACATCGTGCTGCACAAGGGCGGATTCGCGCGGGTAGTACGGCTCAACATCGCAGTGGACGGCGATTCGATCGGCACCTACGCCGCTGACGGCGTCGTGATCTCGACGCCGACCGGCTCGACGGGCTACAGTCTTTCGGCGGGCGGGCCGGTAGTAGTGCCGACCGTCGAATCGATCGTCATCACGCCGGTATCCGCGCACACGCTGGCGGTGAGGCCACTGGTGCTGCCTCCGGATTCGGAGGTTACGATCGAGACGACGGAGACCGTCACCGAGCTGTTGGTGACTGTCGATGGCCAGGTCGGGAGCAGCTTCGTCGAAGGCGAGCAGCTCAAGGTGAGGCGCTCCGAGTTTCCCGTCCGCATCATCCGCTTCCCGGGCGCAACCTTCTTCGAGAGGCTGCGAATGAAGCTCGGCTGGGGAGGATTGCCCGAGCGGGACGAGCCTCGCTGATGCTGACCGAGCTGCGGATCCGCAACTTCGCGATCATCGAATCCGTCACGCTGCCCCTCGCTGCCGGATTCAACGTTCTCTCCGGCGAGACGGGAGCGGGCAAGTCCATCGTCGTCGGTGCGCTCGGTCTTTTGCTCGGTGAGAGAGCAAGTGCCGACCTGATTCGGTCGGGCGCTGACCGCGCAACCGTCGAGGGTGTGTTCGACGTCGCCGGCATCGAGGGGATCTCGGCGCTGGCCGACGAGCGCGGCATCGATGTGGAGGACGACACACTCGTGCTGAAGCGCGAGATCGCGTCGTCGGGACGAGGCCGGGCATGGATAAACGGGGCGACCGTCACCGCCACGGTGCTCGCGGAGATAGGCAGGCGCCTCGTCAACCTGCACGGACAGCACGACGCGCAGTCGCTCCTTGACGGTGAATCGCAGCGGCGGATACTCGATGCGTTTGGGGGTGCGCTCGCGCAGGCCGGGATTGTGCGCTCCGCGCACGCCGAGCTGGAAAGCGTGCGCCGCGAGATACGAACACTCTCATCGCGGCGGACGGAAGCCGAGCGTCGCGCTGACTACCTCAGGCACGTCGCGCGAGAGATCGAGGACGCGCGTCTTTCGGCGGGCGAAGATGCGCGCCTGGAGGACGAAGCGCGGGTGCTGGAAAACGCCGACGAGCTGCGCGCGCTGGCAAATGCGTTGAGCGATCACCTTACAGGCGACGATGCCGGAGCGTTGCCCCGTCTGGCAGCGGCGCAACGCTCGCTCGCCGCGATTCTGCGCATCGATTCATCCGCGGCCGAGCTGCAGGAGCTGTTCGATGCCGGGTATTACGCGCTTCAGGAACTGTCCAACAAGGTCGAGAGCTACGTCTCGGCGGTGGATCTCGACCCGGCGCGGCTGGAGGAGGTTCGGCGCCGGCGCGACCAGCTCTTCGGCTTGCTCAAGAAGTACGGCCCCGCGCTTGAGGCCGTGATCGAGACCGGTCGCTCCGCCCGCAGCGAGCTGGACCTGATCGACACCGCCCACTTCGATCTTGCCAACCTGACGGCGCGCGAAGCCACCGCGCGAGGACAGCTGCATGGCGAGGCCGGAAAGCTGAGCGACCTGCGGAAGGCGTCGGCGCGCCGGATTGCAAAGGCAGTCGATGCACTCTTGCCGCAGCTGGGCATGCCGGACGGAAAATTCACCGTCGCGCTCGTGCCGCGCGATGATCCGGGCGCCGAGGGTGGGGAGGACATCGAGTTTCGTGTCGCGCTCAACGTCGGGCACGACGACCGGCCTCTCGCCCGCGTCGCATCGGGCGGCGAGCTGTCGCGAGTGATGCTGGCGCTCAAGACGATTCTCGCCGGCGTGGACGAGGTGCCGACTCTCATCTTCGACGAGGTGGATGCGGGGATCGGCGGCAAGGTCGGGCTACAGGTCGGCGATACGTTGCGCCGTGTCGCCGAGGAGCATCAGGTGTTCGCGATCTCGCACCTGCCCCAGATTGCGGCGCGGGCGCATCACCACATCGTCGTGTCGAAGGGCGCCAAAGGCGGGCTCACTACGGCTGACATCACGGTTATGGACGTGAGAACGCGGGTGACGGAGATTGCGCGAATGCTCGGCGGGGATCCGGAGAGCAAGGTCAGCCGGGCGCACGCGAAGGAGCTCATAGAGACGGCGGCGGTATCGCGGACCGGCTCTTCTCCGAAGAAAACTACTTCCCTCCGAACAACCTCGAATACAGCCGAAGCTGAATCTGGTCCGTAAAGAACTTGGGCTGGTTACCACCAGATCCGCCCGTTGTCTGCCAGTGCAGATACGTCACCTCGAACGGAATCTTTGCCTTGCCCTGCTCGAACGCATAGAGATTGGAGAAGGAAATGCCGCCGCCGATGCGGTGCTCCCTGGCCTCGGTCTCGAGATTGAGCGTCGCAGCGTTGAGAGTGATGTCGGTAAATCCCGTCTCTCCGGCGGGAATCGTGTACATGCCTTTATAGCTATCCTCGGACTTCCTGCGGAAGAAGTACATCCCCGAGACGGCAAAGAACTGGTTGATCACGACGCGCGGAGTCGTCTCGAACTCGAATACATTGCCGAGGTCGCGCTCGACCTTTTGGCGGCGGTATTGTGGAGCGAGCGTCCTGCCGGGAAGGTCAGTGATCCGGATGAACTCGTTGTCCGCCAGCTGATTGATGTACCGCACGACGAACGACTGCCAGAAGCGGCTGCCGATGAGAACATCGCCGAAGAAACGTCCCTCGAGGTCAGTCTGGCCCTGCCCGGTACCGAGGTCGGTGAAGTTGTTGGGGGAGTCACCCTGGCCCGTCGGCAGGCGCACGACGGCGCCCACGGCTGCTCTGTAGTTGAGTCCCTTTGGTGACATTCTCGCCTCGGTGCTGCCGCCGAACGTGTCGAACAGCGCGAACTCTCCGCCGATGTCGATGTCGCCGATGTGTCCGCGGTCGACGGTCTGGAGCGGATCAGAGAGAACTCCGAACGCCGGCTGTGTGAGGATCTGCTGAGCATCCCTGGCGGTCAGCCGCGTCTGTGAGGCGAAAGGTCCCGTTGTGGTGATGCTCGTCACGCCGAACGATGCGTAGAGCGCCTTGAATGCGGCGACGCGTGCATCGATGGCCAGCTGCGCATCGGTGCCCGCGATCGGAACGAAGGGTGACGTCGAGTAAATCTGGCCGACTCCGGCAGCAAACTGGCTGGCGCTGGCGATGAGGGCCTGCGCGTTTCCGCGCTGTGCATTCAGAGCCGCACACTGTGGCGCGGTCGAGCCGAGACAGGCCGTAAGCGACGCATTGAGCTGCGCGGCGGCACTGCTGAACTGTGCGGCGAACGCCATATTCTGGGCTATGGCGGTCGGGTTTCCGAGAGCCGGGTTGAATCCGACGTTACCCTGAAAGCCGCCCGTATTCGCGAGAAAAGTCACGTTGGAGCGCGTCCGCACGTAGGGGATGGTCACCCCGACGGAGAGCTTGCTGGTGAGTCCGGCCTCGATCACGATTGGAATTGCCGTCACGCGATTGCTTATCCCGACGACAGTATTACCAAGCGTGAGGCCGAAGTTGGGAATGCCTGAGAGGCTGCGCAGTCCGGCTTGAAGGCTCGCAAGGTTGGGAAACTGCAACACGCCGAGCGTGTCGAGCGTCAAATCCACGCCGAGTGGCTCGAGCGCTCCGTCAGGACGGCCGGGAGTATCGAGCCCATACCGCTCATTGAATTCGGTGAACTGACCGAGCACTCGCACGCGCAGCACGCCGCGTGGCAGCACCAGCGCATCGTCACCCACGCCGAGGACGCGCTGAGAATGGGCTGGCGGAGCTGCCGCCGCGGTCGAAAGGATTGCGAATGCGAAAGCGCGGGTCAGGCGACGACGCATAGATTCTCCACACGTTGTGATTGGCCCCGAGGCGTCAGAAGGGAGTCGGCCGACACAAGCGGGGGAGGCAGACGTTATCATTGCGCGCGCGCGTCTGTCAACCGAATTTTCCCTCGCCAGCGAGACGACTTCAGTGGCTTGTTCGGCCACTTTTCGCGGCGTAGCTTTGACTTTGCATGCGGGAATAGCTCAGTTGGTAGAGCACAACCTTGCCAAGGTTGGGGTCGCGGGTTCGAGTCCCGTTTCCCGCTTTTTCAGCGGTACGTTGCGCAGCGACGGGCGTTCTCTCCCGCGCTCGGGTGGCGGAACTGGCAGACGCGAGGGACTTAAAATCCCTTGGGGAAACCCATGCGGGTTCGATCCCCGCCCCGGGCATGATCTACGCTCTGTGGGAATGAGAGGCCACGAGGAGGTGGACGATCGCAAGCGACCCCGCTGTTGCCGGTGAGGAAGAGGATCAGCTAAACCGGGCGCCGAGACGCACCTTCGGGCTGCGGTCCCGGCTGGTGACGCTGGTCGTCGCCGCAATCGCGCCGTTCCTCGTGCTCATCGCGCTCGTCGCCCGCCAGCACCGTTTCAACGAGAGGACGAACGCTGAGGCGCGGGCGCTCGACCATGCCCTCGCCGTCAGCGGGCGTCTCGACGGCAGGATCGGGGCGATCGAGACTGTCCTTCTCACACT
>JACCRL010000188.1 GCA_013813605.1 Gemmatimonadaceae bacterium | reverse complement strand
GCCCACGACGAGCGACGTGAACAGGCAGAGCTTGGCGGCGGCGTCGAGGTGGTTGATGGTCACGTAGTGGCGGAGGCCGCACCACTTGCGGAGCGGGATGATGATCGTGAAGACCATCCCGATGCCGGAGAAGATCGCGCCGGCGACGAAGTACGGCGGGAAGATCGTCGTGTGCCAGCCGGGTGTGAGCGCCATCGCGAAGTCGAACGACACCACGGAGTGCACCGACAGCACGAGCGGCGTCGAGAAGGCGGCGAGGAACAGGTACGCGCGCGCAAAATGCCGCCACTCGCGGTCCGAGTTGCGCCAGCCCAGCGCCAGCACGGAGAAGATGCGCTTCCTGATCGGACTGATGTTCTCGCGGTCGCGCAGTACGGCGATGTCCGGAATCAGCCCGATGTAGAGGAAGGTGCTCGACACCGTCAGGTAGGTGAGGATCGCGAACACGTCCCAGACCAGCGGGCTCTTGAACTGCGGCCAGAGGTAGCGCCAGTTCGGGTACGGAATCAGCCAGAAGAACTTCCACGGCCGGCCGAGGTGGAGAATCGGGAATAGTCCGGCGGTCATGACGGCGAACACCGTCATCGCTTCGGCGCAGCGGTAAATGGTGGTGCGAAATCCGGCGCGGAACAGGTAGAGAATCGCGGATATCAGCGTGCCGGCGTGACCGATACCGACCCAGAACACGAACGTGATGATGTACACGCCCCACATCACCGGCGGATTGTAGCCGGCAACGCCGAGGCCGCTGTAGATCTGGTAGATCCATGCCGCCGCGCCGATGATCAGGAACAGGACCGCCACGCCGAGCCCGATGAACCACGCCACCGTCGGATGGAGCGTGCCGGTGATCTCGCGGTCGACCTGCTCGTAGTCGCGCACGGCCGGGAGCTGAACATCGGCCGAGGCGATGTTCGGCCTGCGCAGGGTTTCGTCGTGCGGCGGCAGCGGCTGCGTGGTGGTCGCCATCGCTAGTGCGCCGCCGGCGCCGCGGCGGGTGCGGGTGATTGTTGTCCAGCGCCCGGGTGCGACACTTTCTTCAGGTACACGACGGCAGTGAAAGTGTTGAGCTCGGGGAAGACGTGGTACGCACGGGGGTCCTTTGCCAGCTGCGCGACCGACCATGCCGGATCGGCGGCGTCACCAAAGGTGATCGCGCGCGACGGGCATGATGCGGCGCACGCGGTCGTAAACTCGTCCGCCTCGAGCGGGCGCTTCTCCGCCGAGGCGCGGTTCTCGGCCTCGCGAATTCGCTGCACGCAGAAGGTGCACTTCTCCATCACTCCCTTGCCGCGCACCGTGACGTCGGGATTGAGCTGCCAGTTCAGCGGCTCGGGGAACGCGTACTGTGCGCGGTCCGGTTCGCCGTATCCGAACCAGTTGAAGTAGCGGACCTTGTACGGGCAGTTGTTGGAGCAGTAGCGCGTGCCGACGCAGCGGTTGTAGACCTGCACGTTCAGTCCGTCCGGCGCGTGGTACGTCGCGTAGACGGGACACACGGGTTCGCAGGGGGCGTTGCCGCAGTGCTGGCAAAGCATCGGCACGAAGCGCGTGTCGAAATCCGATCCGCCGTCTTCTCCGCCCTCGAAGTAGCGCTCGATACGAAGCCACGCCATCTCGCGGCTGCGCAGAATGTTGGCGCCGAACCCGGTGCGGTCGGGAAGGACCTTCGCACCCTGCCACTCCGCCCCCACCGTGGGGATGTTGTTCTCGGCGTAGCAGGCAGTGACGCAGGCGGAGCAGCCGGTGCAGCGGGCCAGGTCGACGGTCATCGCCCAGCGGCGCTTCGCCATCCCGCTCCAGTGATTCATGTCGTACATGCCCTTCTGGTTCGACTGCTGGTCCCCCTGCTCGCCCTGCGTATCGTTGGCGACCGGCGCCCGCAGCCCGGGAAGAAATTCGTGGCTCGCGTCGCCCGCCATCGTCGCGCCGTGCTCCGCCCCGCCTTCGCGGCGGCCGTTGCCCATTGCCGCCATCGCCGGCGCGGCCGCGTGCGCGGCGCCGTGTCCCCCAGTCTGCTTGCGAAGATCGGCAATCGCGATCGCCTGACCGATGCCGCGGTTGTGCTGGCGCGACGACCCCTCGGTCGTGACGATCATCGCGTGGCCGCCCACTTTCCTGACACGCGCTTTCGCCGATGTGTAGGCGATGCCGCCGGCCCCGTCCTCGACAGCGGGCAGGATGTCGAGCGGATTCGCGCCCGCCTTCGCGTAACGCCCCGAGTGCGCGTGACCGCGGCCCATTGCGATCGCAATCGTATCGCGTTGCGTTCCCAGGTACCGCAACACCGGCAGCGTCATGCTGCCCGCCGCAGTCTGGATGCTAACCGAGTCTCCATTCTCCAACCCGAGCTTCTCCGCCGTCGCCGGGTGCAGCTCGGCGACCGTCTGCCAGCAAACCTTGGTGACCGGGTCGGGCAGCTCCTGGAGCCACGGCTTGTTCGCGCCGCGCCCATCCCCAAGCACCGGGTGCGGGTACACGACGAGGAACATGTCGCCCTGGGATTGCTCTGCCACCGGCACGGCACGAGGCGCCGGCAACACGCGCACGGCCGGCGACGCGCTGGCAACTGTTCCCGCTGTGAAACCCCTCGGCAGTGCCGCGGTGAGAGCAGCTCCGCCGCCCGCAAAGCGGTTGATCAGCCAGCTGCGGAAATCAGGCGCGGTGCCGGCAGCGGGTGCTCCCATGCGCAGCATGGAAAGCAGGACATCCGAGGTCGCGCGGGTATCGAAGACAGGATCCATCGTTGGCTGCTGCAGCGACACGGTCCCGCGCACCGGCTCGGCGTCTCCCCACTGCTCGAGCGGGTGATGATCCGGAAGGATCAGGTCAGCGAGCTCGGACGTCTCGTCGGGGCAGCTCGAGAAGCTCACCTTGAATGGGACTTTCGCCATCGCCTGCGCAAAACCGACCGAGCGCGGGAGCGTGTACGCCGGGTTCGCGCCGCGCACCATCAGCAGCGAAACCGCACCCGCATTCATGCGGTCCACGACAGCGCGCAGCTGCGCGGGTACAGCCACGCCCTCGAAACCGAGGTAAGGCTCGGCGGTCCTGATTGTCGCGCCAACGTTGCCCTGATTGAGAGCGGCGACCGTGGTTGTGAGCTCTTGCGCGACGCTGCCTCCACCGCCGGCGAGCACCATGCTCGGCTTCGTCGCCGCGAACTCGCGCGCCAACGCCTCGAGCGCGCGCACGTCCGCTCCGCTGGATTGCGCCGCCTGCTGTGCCGACGCCTGGCCCGACAGCATGCGTGCGATCGCCAGCTCGCTTCCGGGACGGCAATCTATCCACTGGTCGGCGTTCAGGCCGGTGAGGGACCGACGCGGGCCGACATAGACGAAACGCGGCGCCGTTTCGAGACGCGCTCTCGCATCGGCGAAGTCGAGCTGTTGCGGAACCGATGGTCCCCACCCGTCGAGGAAATCGGCTCCGAACGAAACGATCAGTCGCGCAGCGCTGAAGTCCAGGCGCGGCCAGGCGACGCCGTACGCGGCGCGATTGCCCGCAATCGCGGCGTGATCGGCGCCCGCATCGTAGCTGATGTGCGCGGGCATGCCGTAGGCGGCGAGCCACGACTCGAGCAGGCCGTTGAAGCTTCCGTTCTCATGCTGATTGATAAAGACCGCGTTCGCCGCGCCGCGATTGCGCGCCTCGCCGATCTTCTGCGTGAACAGCTGGAGTGCCTGGTCCCACGTGACGCTCTCGAGCTTGCCCGCGCGGCGCACCATCGGCCCGCGGAAGCGGTCGGGATTGTACAGGCCCTGGAG
>JACCRL010000174.1 GCA_013813605.1 Gemmatimonadaceae bacterium | reverse complement strand
GCCAAGCGCCGCTCGCGACGCGATTGCCAGCAGGATCACCCAGAGCATCGCCGCGCTTAGATCGAAAAACCAGAAAAAAAGATAGACGCAGTAGGCAATCATGGACGCGGCAAGCACCGACACCTCGGTGGCCCCGAGCCCTCCGGCGCGGTGGCCCGAGCGCAGGGCGTACGCAAACGCGACGAAGATCCCGGAAAAGGTGAGAAACCCGAGCAACCCGGTTGTCGCGAGCACCTCCAGAAACTGATTGTGCGTGCGGTCGAAGATGTCTTCGTTCCGCTTGTATACATCAGGGTTGAAATGGGTAGCCCAGACCACGTTATGGTTCTCGATTCCATAGCCAACGAGAGGGCGGTCGCGAAATCCCTCCGCCGCCGCTCTCCATTGCACGATGCGGCCCTCATCGACCCAGCTTCCGCCGCCCTTGGTGAACACGGCGGGAAGCATCGCCGAGATGGAGCCGGCGGGGTTGATGCGGGCCATGCCAACGGCGACGATCAGGAGCGTGGCGGCAAGAAAGAAGGGAACGCGTGCGAGCGGCTTATCGCGCTTTACCTCGGGGAGGTTGGAGTAAATGGCAGCACCAGCGACGAGGCCGGCGCCAATCGCAAGCACCGCACTTCTGTTCTGCGTCAGAAACAACGCAATTGCTCCAGCGCCCGCCGCCCCCAGATGCAGACTGCGGAACCGCCGCGTGCGGGCGGCGAGGAACGCAGCGAGCGCGATCACGACGACGAGATAGCCGGCGAGCAGCCCGGAATTCCCAAAGGTTCCCGTAATTGCAGCAGCCCTGACATTCACCCCGCGCGCCTGTATCCACAGCCGTTGATACTCGGCCAGCCCGTAAGCGGTGGCCAACAGTCCGACGATGAAGGCACAATTGAGCAGGAGCCTGAACTGCCTGTCATCGAGCGCGCGGAGCAGCACGTAAAACAGGAGGAGATGAAACCAGGCCCATACGCCGCCCATCCGCTCGAAGTCGCCGAAATAGCTGTGAGTCGGAGCAGGCGAAAACGCCGCCGAGATGGCGGCGGCAATCACGAAGAGTAGCAGCGCGATGAAGGTGTAGTCGTCACTGAGCGCCAGCCGGCGCCGGTCGCGCAGCAGCACCACGACCAGAAGCGCGCTGGCGATCTCGATCGCGACCCGGAAGAAGAGATTCCGCGGTACGACATAGGGGAAAAAGAACCCCGGCCAGATGACGAGCGGCACCAGCGTTGGCGCCGCGAGCAATGCGAAAATCCACCACCGCCAGGCGTCAAAACAAGAGGTGGCCACCGGAAGTCCGGTGGCCACCTCTTCCCGCACGGGAAGCTCAGCCAACTTATCTGTACGGAGTCGCGAGGAAGTAGGCTCTCGTTCCATCGAACCGGAACTTGCCGGTTGTCGAAGCAGTCAGCGAATCGCTGGCGCCATCGAGGACATCGTTGATGGCTCTGAACTGGGGGGCATCTAAACCGCTGATCTGGACGGTTACAAACTGCGGGGCGGTTGTCAGTACGCATCCAACCCCCGTGGTTCCCGCCGCCGACGAGCAGCTGGCCAGCCGCGAAAGGATGGACGCTTTATAGCCGGAGTTCGAGGCAATGTCAGCAAGCGGCGCGGAGCCGTCCACCTTCGGTACGGTGGCCGAGATGTACGGGCCGTTCCATGCGGTTGTGTCGGTATAGGCGACACCCTTGATGTCGAGGTCTAGGGGCGTGATCGGGTTGGCCAGGTCGTCGAGATCGCCCGGGAAACGCGGCCGCACATTCAGACTGAACGTTTCGATTCCCGTCCGAACATTGGCGAGGTCATTCGCAACGCGGGCCGGGTCGGCGGCACCAATCTGGTTCGTGATGGCCGGGATGATCACGGCAGCCAGCACACCGATGATGACGACCGTCACAAGCACTTCAATGAGCGTAAAACCGGCCCTCAGGCAGGCGTTCCATGCCTTCTTCATTCCCTACTCCTTAAAGTGTTAAAGTCCGCTCCCAGGCATCCGACGGCCGGGCACAACGCCCCCGGTGAGGGACGAAAATGCGGAGAGCCCGTAACACGCTCGCCGCCGAAAAGTGGGAAATATTACACGCGGCCGGACGAGAATTTCTGTCGTCCTGGTGAAATGCTTTACGCGTGTACGAACATAGCGGCTAAAGGGAAAATTGTAAAACAGAAGTATTCCTTAACGACTCGCCAGATCGAGTAGCGGTCCGGTCTCCACCTCGTGCGCGCCGTCGAACCACACCGTTCTTGACGGCACGCCCAACCCGAGCAGCCGAGCCTCCTCCGCCGCTACCACGTCGGCGGTGGCGAATTGGTCGCTACGGCCGACGACCATTGTCAGCGGCTCGTGTTTCGCGAGTTTCGCCGCACCTTCGGCACTAAGCTCGGGCGGCAGCATCCCCGCCCAGAGAATTACTCGGTCTGCCTCCGCCCTTCCCGCCACAAGCCAGCGGCACGCCGTCGCGACGCCCTGCGAGAATCCGAGCACGGTCAGCTTCGCCTTCCGGCGCGGGATGGCAGCGAACACCTGGTCGTAGAGCTTGTCAAGATAGCCCACGTAGTCGTCGATCTCCGCTTCCCTGTCCTCCGTCGTCATCCAGCTTGCACCGACCGAACTTTTCGGCGCCTGACGGCTGGTCGGCGCCGTCAGGTAGTATCGAGAGAGAGCCTCGGGTGCGATGATGACGCGCGTGTCCGCTGCGAGTGCAGAAAAACGGGTAATGAATCGGACGGCGAGCTGCCCAAATCCGTGACAGACGAACCACACATCGTCGGCGCGCGCATCCAGCGAGCCGATCACCGCGAAGCGCGCCGTACGCGTAACGGTGATGTTGTGCTGCTCGATCGGGGAAGGGCCGCGCGTCGTCATGGTAGGAAAGATGCACTGCAAACGGCAACTGAACATGAGGTCAGCTGGCAGCTTTATGCTGACCTACACATGTTCCATCGGAGTTGAAGTTCCGGCCTCCCGCATGGAACATGTCTTGCCGCTCCAGTACTCACACACTTACGGAAATAACGAATTGCGCTTTCTGTCCGGATCAATCGTCGCCCTCCTCACGCTCGCCTGCGCCGTCTCCGAAGACCAGGAGGTCGCGCTCGGCAGGCAGAACGCCGACCAGATCAACGCGCAGCTCCCGATCGTCCAGGATCCGCAGCTGAGCGGCTACATGCAGTCGCTCGGCGAATCGATCGCAAAAACGACGAGCAGGTCCGACCTCGATTGGCATTTCTACGTCGTCAACACGATGCAGGTCAATGCGTTCGCTCTGCCGGGCGGCTTCATCTATGTGAACCGCGGACTGATCGCCAACACCACCCGGCTCGACGAGCTGACGGGAACGCTCGGCCACGAGATCGGCCACGTCATCCAGCGACATTCGGTGAAGCAGATGGAGAAGGCGCAGAAGACCAACGTCGGTGTCGCCGTCCTCTGCACGCTCACCAGCATCTGCCAGAGCGGACTCGGCCAGGCAGCGGTGCAGGTTGGCGGAACGGCACTATTCGCGCGCCACAGCAGGCTTGACGAAATCCAGGCCGACTCCGAAGCAGTGGTGAATGTGGTGCGCGCCGGCTACGACCCGCAGGGAATTCCCGACCTGTTCCAGATCCTCATGAAGGAGCGGCGTCACCAGCCGACCGCTGTCGATGGATGGTTCTCGTCGCACCCGCTGGAAGAGGCGCGCATCGATAACGCGAAGCGCCTGATTGCCGAAGTGAGCCCGGCGGGGGGCCCGAGGCTCATCTCCGATACGGAGAACTTCCAGGCATTTCGCGCCGCCCTCGCGGCTCTTCCGGTTCCGCCGCCCCCGCGCCGGCTGACCGCTCCGCCGACCCCGCCGCCCACCCCGCCAGAGACGCGGCCCTAGCGAAGGCCCCGAATCGAGTCGCGCACAGGGGGAGTGGTCGGAATCGGATTGCTCGTCGGCGGAGCGGAAGGGATGGGAGGGAGTACTGGCGGCGTTGCTGGAATCTGATTGCGCGGCAGCTCTCTCGGGATTGGCGGCAGAGCCGGGGGGTCCTTTGATATCTCGATAGAGCCGTCATCGCGCGGGCGTTGTTCGGCGGCTGCCCGAGCGTCCGCTTCCTCGCCCGACGGCGACCCGGCGCTCATCTCGACACTCTCCTCAACATAGGACTTTGAGCGCGCCTCGCTCCTCGCCTGCGCGCGGAGAATACGCGCACGGTGATCCGCGACGAAGACGATGTTCTCCGGCGGAATGGTGACGGTAGCGCGTCCGCTCTCCGCAGCTCCGGCGGCCTGGGCGAGCGCGAGCGTCTGGAGCACGAAGTCCCTGACCGAGAGCCCCGCGGACTCCACCGCACGTCGCGCGCGCGCGTTGGACTCGAGACGCGCCACCGCGTTCTCGATCACATCGCCGCCTCGTGCGCCAGTCTTCGGGAACGAAGAGGCCGGCAGCCGGTCGAGATTTCGCTGCGCGACTTCCCAGCGCGCGAACCTCTCCTCGGTAAGCCGGTAGTCGACCGGCACGGCCAAAGCGAGCTGAGCGTCGGCCGGTGCATTGGTGAGAAGGCTGGCCCCGTTGCCGCCGGCGTCACCTGAATCTCGCCCGCACGCGCCGAGGAGCGTGGCAAATGCGAGGGCGATCCCCGCGTGTCTCCTGATTCTCGTCAGATGTAGCTGAGCCACCAGTCGCGCCGCCTCGCCTTCACGCCGGCAAACCACCGGCAAAGTGGATAGAGGAGCAGTGTGCCGGCAATCCAGGCTGCATAGACCACGCCGAGGTTGAAGCCTGAGTCAGGGGAGACGATCTGCCCGGGACCGGGGCTCTGGAAAAGGTGATCCACCGGCCTGTCGGCAATCATGCCGAGCGCGACGCCGAACCCGTGCGCGGTCAGCCACTGCAGCAGGTAGAAAAAGAGAGGCACGCGGCCGAACGTGATGAAGAAGCTGGCGATCCTGGAAACCCGCACGCGGTCAAAGCGCGCCAGGAAGAGCATGCCGGGCCCGATGGTCATCAGGATAAATAGAAGCGACGGCGGATACTTCTCGACGTTCAGGAACGAGCACACCGTGAGGAGCGCGGATTTCTGCACCGCCCACGGGCGCGGATCCCAGACGTTGAATGCCCGCAGCACGATGAAAGTGGCGATCATCGCGAGGCCCATGCGCACGAGGAGCCGCCGGCGGTCCGCCGCTTCCATTTTGTACAGCGAGCCGAACGCGTATCCGGCAGCCATCACGCCGATCCATGGAATCAGCGGATAAAGGACGAACACCCCCGGTCCCGGGAAGCCGAAGGGAAAGAGAATGCCTCCCTGATGGAGAATCATCCACAGCGAGCCGAGGAACCCGGGCAGTGGAGATCCGGGACCCCGAAATCCGGGGACCCTCAGCGGGTCGGCAAGGTTGTGCAGGACGATCATGCCGATGCCGAAGATCGCGACCGCGCGGAGCGGGAGATGGATAAGCCCGGCGAGCACGATCATTGACCAGCCTATCGCCCAGATCACCTGTGGGATGCCGAGGAGATTCTGGTAGTCGACCGTCCAGAACGCGAAGATGCGAACGACGGTGAATTCGAGAACGATCAACCAGAGCCCGCGAGTGAGAAGAAACCTTGAAAGATCTCGCTTCGATTTGCCCCGCGTTTCAAGGAAGTAAGCGCTTGTACCGGCGAGAAAGACGAAAATCGGCGCGCAGAAGT
>JACCRL010000157.1 GCA_013813605.1 Gemmatimonadaceae bacterium | reverse complement strand
TCCGTGTCGTGCACCCAGTGAAGTGATATACCCTTCGTAGTTCCGTTTGAGCTCCGCGAGCGAATCGCCGCCGAACTTCTCGAGCATCGCATCGGCGACGACGAACGCTGCCATTGCCTCGGCGATTACTCCCATCGCTGGCACCGCGGTGACATCACTTCTTTCCGCGACGGCCTGCGCGGGCTCGCGCGTTTTCATCTCCACCGTGCCGAGGGGACGCATCAGGGTGCTGATCGGTTTCATCGCCACGCGCAGCACGATCTGCTCGCCGGTGGTCATACCACCCTCGAGGCCACCGGCGCGATTGGTGCGCCGCCGCACTCGACCCGTGCGCGCATTCCCCTCCGCCGCGTCGATCTCGTCGTGAGCTTCGGAGCCGGGGCGCCGCGCGACCTCGAAGCCGAGACCGATCTCAACTCCCTTGACGGCGGGAATCGACATCAGCGCCGCCGCGAGGCGGCCATCGAGCTTGCGATCCCACGAGACATGCGAGCCGAGCCCAACCGGAACACCATCGCACACCACCTCGGCGATTCCACCGAGCGTGTTTCCCTCGGCCTTGGCAGCGTCGATGCGCTCGATCATCCGCGCTTGGGCGGAGTTGTCCAGAGTGCGTAGAGGCGACGGGTCGGCGGCAGCGTTCAGGTCTGTCGGCATGGTGTCGGGACGCTGCGCATCAATCCCGCCAAGACTTACGACATGACTGCCGAGTGAGATGCCGAATTCGCGCAGCAGCTTCCTGCAGATCGCGCCGGCGGCAACGCGCGCGGTCGTCTCCCGTGCCGACGCGCGCTCGAGAATGTCGCGGGCATCGTCTCGGCCGTACTTGAGCATTCCGGAGAGATCGGCGTGGCCGGGCCTCGGCCTGGTGACGGCGCGCTTGCGCGCCGGGTCACCCTCACGCGGCGCCGGATCCATGATTTCAACCCAGTTCCTCCAATCCAGATTCCGGATGAGCAGGGCGATTGGGGAGCCGAGCGTTTCACCGGCGCGGACTCCGGAGAGAATCTCGGCCTCGTCCGACTCGATCTTCATGCGGCGGCCGCGGCCATATCCCTGCTGACGGCGCGCCAGCTCGACGTTGACGTCGGCGGCGAGGAGCGGGAGCCCGGCAACCATTCCCTCGAGGATCGAGATCAGCGCCGGCCCGTGAGACTCTCCGGCGGTTGTGAATCGCAGCATTAATCTCCAAAAACGAACGAGCCCGGCTTTTGACCGGGCTCGTTCTCATTACTCCATCGCGACGCCTGTGGAGCTACGGGCAGGTCGTCGTAAACGTATTCGGAAGCTGTGCGATGACAACCCCTCGTCCGGTCGCCGCGACGAGCACCAGCTGCCCTGTCGCCTGGCGAAATGCTGCCTTGATCGGTCCGATGACCGGATCACGAATCGGGATGGTAGCAACTCTCTGGTAGCAGCGCGTATCGAAGATCTCGATCAGCGGCTCCGACGACGCGGCAAACGACAGCCGTGTGTTGAGCGGGAACGAGTTGGGGCCCGTGTTGAGCGGGTGGAAGTCGATTCCGGCGTTCGCCGCGGTCGTTCCGATTACACCCTGAAGCCGGAGGGCCGGATTCAGCACATATGTCGAATCAGCGCGAATGGCCGACAGCGAACCGTCGAAGTTGATTGCCACTCCCTTGACCTGCGCGAAGCTGTTGGCGATGAAGTCGGTCACGTCCTGAGAACCCGACACGCCAAGATCGAAATACGGGTATGACGGGTCCAGGCCTCTGTCCACATCGAACGACAGCGCCCTGCTTCCCATCACACGGCCGCCTTCGCCAAATACGGCGCGGCGGAAGTTTCCGGAATTGCGCACGAACGTCGTGTCTCGAAAGGCAAGCCGCGGGACAGTAACGACCGTCGAACGGTTCTGCGGATCCTTGAAGGGAAGGAGAATCGTCGCGGTATTGTCGTTGGCGTCGTACCTGATGACTTCGAGCGTGTCCGCCCGGTCGGCGCCCTGCCCAACCGCCTGTTCGAAGAAGAAGTGCGACTGGCGTGTGGTCAGATTTTCCCAGCGCAGCGTTCCGTTGTTCTCCGTAAACGGTATTGATTGGCCGGGGGTCGGAGTCGTTGAATAGGCGAGAACTACTTCCGAGCAGGCCCCGCCCGCGGATTTACAGGTCGCGGCCAGGTACTGTGGCCTGTCCGAGAAGTCGAACTTCGTGCGCTGCTGAATGAGGACGCCGGCCGCCGACCTCGTGGTGGTGATCGAAAAGGCGATGATGTTCGGCAGGTCGTAGCGGAATACTTCCGTGCCGCTGCCACCGCCATTCAGGTTGATGTAGCTGATGTTGGTGCCGCCGGAATTGGCGACGAGGATCGTGTCACCCATCGTTCCGTTGCGGTCGCGCGGCCATGCGGAAAGTCCCCATGGACGCGACCCAACGATTACCGGCGCCTTGAACGAGGAATCGGCGAGGTTGAAGACCTCAACGCGGTTGCGCGCGATGTTGGAGAGATAGATCCGGTCGAAGCGCGAGTGATAGAGCGCATCAGCGACCTCTCCACCAAGCGGCAGCGCGCGGGTCACACCGGCCACGATCGTGACGGTATCGACGCGGTCAGCTCCGCTGGCCAGCTTCGAATAAGCCTTGGTGCCGTTTGAGTTGATCGCGAACGTCTGCAGGTAGACTGTAGTCGGGAAGTTCGTGTAGGGCAGGCTGGTGGTGAACGTCCGGATCGCGGACGTGACCTGGCCGCTTGATGTTGCCTGGCCCGAGGCCTGGATCGGCCCACCGGGCGTACCTCTTACTTCGTATCCGAGGACGGTGATGCCCGTCTGGTCGGTTGCTTCGACGTGAACCGTATCGGATACCTCCATGCGGGCGCTGTGGCCGCACGAGTTCGCCGAAGGAATGTTGAGGCAGTATGCGTTGACCACCGGCACCGTATTAGAGGAGGCGACGGTCTGGACCGTGAGCGTTATCGGAGTGCCGGTGGTACGGACTCCGAGTGAATCCCTGAGGAACGGCGTGATCGTCAGTGGGCCGGGCGCCGCGTTGGCAGGGATTGCAATGGTATCCTGGATCGACACCGAGTCAGCTAACGGCGAGTTGAAGGCGGTCGAATCGGCGGTAGTGACCGCACCGGTGGCGTTGTAGCCAAGGGCGCGCACCTTGAGGCCGCTCTTGCCGCTGATCGAGATCACAATCGACTTGCCGACTACGGCGACGGTTCCCGAAGCCGGGCTCGTCACTCTTATTACCGGCGGCAGAATGAAGCCGACCGTCAGCCTGAGCGTGTCCACACGCGACACGTTACCGGCTCCGTCCACGGCCGAAGCGACCACGAGCACCGGAGTACCCGGGGGCACGGACCGCGACGCCGAGAGGGCGAAGGGAATCTGAATGTTCGTGACGGCAGTAGTGAACGTCGTATCAAAAACAGTACTTACTCCACCCAGCGTTTCGACGTGCACGGACTTGATGCCGAGGTTGTCCTTTACGTCAACGTTGAACGCAACGGTGGTATCGTTCGCCGCCTGCACTCTGCTGACGTCGATCGTCGGCGCAGCGGCATCACGGTTCGTGTCCGTCGATGTCGCATCACAGGCGGCAACGCCGAGCGCGAGCACACCTGAAATCAGGGCGTACGCACCGCCCCGACGAATGGCGTTAACAAAATTTATGGTCATTCAAGTCACCTATTAGCGGGTGGCCGGGCGAATCGGTGCGTCGGGAGACGAGCCGTCGTCGATGATGTGCGGCGTGACGAGGATCAGCAGGTCGCGCTTCTCGTCGGAGGTACGGGTCTGACCGAAGAGCCGGCCGATGATCGGCAGGTCCACGAGGATTGGAATTCCGGACTTCGAAGTCGAAGCCTGGGTAACCGTGAGACCGCCGATGACGGCGGTCTCACCGTCGCCGACGAGCAACTGGGTGTCGCCGGCCTGCTTGCCGAAGATGAAGCCGACGTCCGACGACGCGAGCTGCGCATCAGAGTTCTCGGCGTGCAGCTTGAGGAGAATCTGCCGGTTGTTCGTGATGTGCGGCGTGACAGTCAGGATGATGCCGACTTCCTTGAGCTGGACAGTCGCACGCGGCTGCTGATTCGGATTTGCACCGGGCTGTGTATTCTGCGAGCTCGCATCGAGCACGCGAATCGGAATTTCCTGTCCGACGTGAATCGAGGCCTGGCGGTTGTCGAGCGTGACGATGCTCGGCTCCGCCTGGAGGTCGGCGAGACGCACTTCCTGCAATGCATCGAGGAAGCTCGTCAGCTGGAACTTGCCGAGCGCCGTCGAGAAGACGACGCTGAGCGCGGGGTTGGTGACGCGGGCGTTCGCGTTGGCGATCGCCGAGAGAGCGTTGCCGCCGAGCAGCACGCGATCTCCCTGGAACGGGGTGCCGCCGCCGAGCGCGTCAGGAACGCCGTCGCCGTTGGTGTCGACCGGGACAAGCGATGTCGGATCGGAGCGCTTCACGAGCTGGCTGAAGAACTGATCCGAGCCGGTACCGAGGTCGTACGAGAGGCCGATATCTTCGATGTTGGTTCTGTTGACGAAGATGATCTTCGCCTTGATGCCGACCTGCGGCGTGCGAACGTCGAGGTTGCGCACGTAGCCAAGGACGTCGGCGAGGCGTGAAGCCGTCTCCGTAATGATGAGCGTGTTAGTGGTGCTGTCCGCCGCGACAACGCCGCGGGCGACGCAGTTCTGGGCAGCGTTGTTCTGTACGTTGGGACTGGTCTCGACGCTGCCACCCTGGCCGCAATCCTTGAGCAGGAGCGACCTGATGGTCGGGACGAGCGAGCCGGCGTTCGCGTAGTTGATCGAGACGAGCTGCGTGACGAGCGGCTCCGACGCCTGGCGATTCTGGATGTTGCGATAGCTGTCGACCGTGATGATCCCGGAGACTGCATCTTCGGACGCGGCGAGGCCCTGGCCCTGGAGGATCGCCCTCAGGGCGACATCCCACGGCTGATTGCGGATCTCGGCGGTGACCGTTCCGCTCACGTCCTTGCCGACGACAATGGTGCGTCCGGCGAAGCTCGCAAAGGACGCGATGACGTCGCGGATGTCCGTGTCCTGAAAAGTCACGGTGATGGGCGGCTGCTGCGACTGTTGTGCGGGACCGAGCGCGAGTTTCGCAGTCGAAACCAGCGGTGCGGGCTCAGCCGGCTCCTCGATCACTTGCTCGGGTTCGGCGGCTGCCGGTACCGGACGGGCCGGAGCGGCGTCAACGCGCGCGGTTGCTGCGGGGCGGCTGACAGACGGAACCGGCGACGAAACGGCGACGTCGCCGCTGCGCGACGAGTGCCAGGCGGCAAAGCCATCGACGGCACCTGCGACCAGCACGCGGACTTCGCCTTCGTTACGGCGGACTTCATATGCACGGAGATCGTTCAGCTCGATTACGACGCGAACGACGTTTGGCTTGAACTGTGAATAGCGGACGTTGGTAATTCCGCCGCGCTCGATCCGGTCATAGGTACGGCCGGCCATGTCGAGCGTTGCGCCCTTCAGGTCGAGGACCACCCGGGCGGGTGCGTCGAGCGTGAAGTCCTGCACGGAGACGGCTGCGTCTACTCCGATCACCACTTCAGCCTTCCCCGCCATGGGGACGACGCTGAGAGAATGAACGTTGGCGGCCGGTGAGGGCAGGAACAGGAGCGCCGAAGCGGCCAGCGCTTTTAGAATGGTCATTGAGGGGGCCTCGTCTTGGTCGAATCGGTCATCGACAGCATTTCCTGCCGACTGTATCCGAACTCTTCGATCGTGAAAACAACTGCCTTTTCGCGGATCGCTGCGACCCGCATCCTGCCCAAGGCCTGACCAACTCTGACCTTGTACTGTTGCTTAGACGTGAGATCACGCAAAACGGCAACAGAATTTCTTCCGGAAGGGTCGTAGGCTATCGCAACCAGCTTCAGGTCGATGAGCATCGGCCGCAACTCGGCCGAGGTGAGCAGGGAGAGAAATGGGTCTCTCCTGCCACCGCCCTCATAGGCGAATACTTCCCGCGCCATGAGGACCTTGCGAGCCGTATCGCCAGTTGCCGGCGCAGAAGCCGTCCTTGGCGCTGGCCCGGCGGGACGCGCCTGCGCCGCCGCTGTTCCGGATATCGCGAGGGCGAGAAGCGCTGCCCCGAGTGTGAGCTTTTTCATCGGGCCTGTCCGCGGGCTGAGGTGCGGGCGACGTAGGTTTGCACCTGGAATTCGGTGTCGACACGTGATTCGCCTTGTCTCACGCGCGCCTTTGCCTTCTCGGCCGCGGGAGTGTTCCTGATCGCCAGCGTAACTGGCGCGACGATGCGACTGAGCGAGCCGACATTGCTGAGGAACTGCCCGACCGCATGGTAGCCGCCGACGACGGCGAGCTTGTAGCGGTAGGTGTCGAACTGTTCGCCGGGAAGAACCGGCATCGGCTCGACCGTGGCGAGATCCAGACCGACGCGTCGGGCGGCCGTCGAGATGTCCTCGAGGAGCCCGGGGACTTCGTTGCTGGTTGGCACGAGCTGCCTCATAACCTTGAGGCTCGCTTCGTACTCATTGGCTTCGTCGCGAAGCTTCTGGACGCTGCCCTGGGCGACTGCGGCACGGGCGACCTGATTGGCTGCCTCGAGCGAGTCGACGTGCATTTCGGTAGCGATAAGCTCCGCACTCTTTGGCCGGTGCAGAAAGTACCAGTAGCCGGCGAGAAGGAGCAGCGAACCCAAAGCTATCGAAGCGAGCGTCTGCTCGCGCTTGGTCATGTTGGCGCCGATTGCCATCTTAGTTTCCCTCTCCGGCCGCGGCTAACAGCGGCACGGTCTTGATCGCGAATGGCGCGGGCGGCTGCGTCTCCGCCTCGAGCGAGAACTCGGTGACCTCGCGGCCATCCGTAGCGATGACGTCCGATCTGGTGAGCTGCACGTTCTGAATGAACGGCGATGCTTCGAGAGCCTTCATGAAGCGAGTCAGCGCCTGTATGTCGACGGTGTGCCCGACGAGGCGGAACTTGAGATCCTTTGCTGCCATGAGCAGCGAATCCGATCTCGCCTTGCGGGCGGCGGCCTTTGCTTCCCTCGATTCCTTTACGGTGGTGTCCGCGCTCTTCGCGGCTTTCGAGGGGTCCGATGCAGCCGCGCTTCGCGGCGGAGTTGTCTGCGTGATCTCGGTGAGCCACGTGTAGGCCGGCAGCGCGGTGCTGATCTCATACATCAGGTGAGACCACATGAAACGCGTGTCGTCGATGGATCTGATGATGGCGACCTGCTGGTAAAGCGAGTCGCGCGTTGCTTCTGCCTTGTTCTTGGCGGCGAGTACGGAGCTGAACTGCGATGAATCCTTCACCGCTTTCAGGTTGCGCTCATCGAGGGCATTCGCGCGGCTGGTCTGGGTGACGAACAGCAACGACAGCAGGGCGAGCGACAGGCCGCCGACTCCGATTGCGGAAAGGAGGTACTTGTCCTTCACCTGGTCGGCAACGCCGGTGATCATTGCGCCGGGCTCGAACTTCGAGCTCTTGCGCTTCTTGCCCTCGCTCGGGAGGAGATTGATCTCGATCATCTGTGTCTTCTCCCGGTCAGTTGGTGCGCAGCGCGAGGCCGATGGCGAGCATCAGCAGCGGTGCGACTTCATCGGTTACGAGCGAATCCATTGCGCCATCACGCACCTGCATGTTGGCAAGTGGATTCGCGAGCTCGACCGGCTTGCGCAGGCGCTTGCCCAGCGATTCGGTGAGACCAGGCGTGCGTGATCCGCCGCCGCATGTATAGACGGCGCGCATCTGCCCGTCGCCCTTCAGCGAGCTGGCGAGAAACGCGACTGCGCGCTCGAGGCCGGTGACGATCTCTTCGGTACGCGCATCGATCACTGAGTCGAGTTGCGGCGCACGGTCAAAGCCACGGATCAAAGCCTCCGCGTCGGAGGACGACAGGCCATGCTCGCGCTGCAGATCCTCACGAAACCGGCGGGTGCCGATCGGGAGGTCGCGCGTAAGAATGGGAACGCCGTCGTCGAGAACGTTGATGTTGGTGACTTCATGGCCGATGTTGATGAGGCCGACGGCGCCGTTCATTGCCGCGGGATAGTTCACCTCGAAGGCGTTATGCAGCGCAAACGCGTCGACATCCATGATGCGCGGACTGATGCCGGCCTCGGAAAGGATCCTCAGCTTCGCCTCGACGAGGTCGCGCTTGGCGGCGACGAGCAGCACGCTCATCTGGTCGCGGGGCGCGGCACTGTCTTCGAGGATCTGGAAATCCAGCTCCACCGAGTCGACATCGGGCACGTGCTGCTCGGCCTCCCAGCGCATGAGCTCACGGGCCTGCGCCTCTTTCACGCGCTCGGTGGATATGCGCTTGATGATGACGTCGCGTCCCCCGACTGCGGTGACGACGTCCTTCATGCTGCCGCCTACCCGCTCGACAGTCGCGCGAATCGCGTCAGAAACGAGATGCGGATCCATGACCTCACCCTCGACGATCGCGTCGTCGGGAAGCGGGCTGATCGCAACCTTGACCAGTTCCGGGGCGGATTTCGAGTGATCGACGACGGCGACCTTCACCAGGCCTGAGCCAATGTCGAGCCCTACAGTAGTCTTCTTCCGGCCGAATAACGCCATCGAGGGCCTTGGTAGTCTAGAGAAGTTTGCTGCGACGGACCTCCGCCCTTGAGCGCGTCGAGGTGGGCCGTCCTAAGAATCGGTCTTGCTTGCAGTTACATGGCGAGTCGGGGAGCGCCTATTCCGCCCCTTCGCCGACACGGGTAGTTCGCACTTAGACACGATTTAAGCGGCGGGAAAGTAACGGTGCGCTGCGCGGACCTCAGTACAGCTCTACCCAGGCCTGTCCGGGAATCCTCGCCACCTGCCGGACGCCCGACGAGTCGCGAGCGATCGTCAGGGCAATGCCGATGCGGCGTCTCGACTTCGTTGCATCAATGCCGAATTCGCTTTCGGCGACCACCCAGTAAAGGAGCGAGTCGAGTCGCGTGATGCGGACGGTGGCGTTACCCGTTACGAGGATGGTGGTTTCCCCCGTCGCGATAGAGTCAACGGCAGGCGTAACCCCTCCAGCAAGAACGCTCTCGAGCGCTGACTCGGCGCCGCCGAGCGCGAGCTGGCGCGAGCGGAAGGCGGAACCGATTGCGGTTTCCTCGGTGGTCGCGAAGAAGACACCAGCGACCAGCGCGCCGATGAGCACAACGGCAAGGAGCGCTGCGGCGAGGGCGAAGCCACGCTGGTGAAACGGCTGGCCGCGCGATTCCCGTTTCGTCACGGCGTGCGGTTCCGGATGCTGACGGTCACGAAGGAAGAATCACCGAAGGTCCGAACAGCATTGCCGCTCCGCAGCCGCTGTGCACTGAGAGCACGGGCCGTAACGGAAACGCGAGCGAGGCTCGCCGACGAATTGCCCAGCGAGAGCGGCGAGCCGGAGCTGTTGAAATACTGGAAGAGTATTCCCGTTGCGGCGGGATCACTGGAGTAGGGACGATATGGCCCGCTCAGCGGCTGAATTGCGCCGCAGGCCGCGCCCGCTACCGCGCCACATCTGCGGTAACCCAGATACCACAGACCGTCAGACGACCGGTAGAGACTGTAGCGCGACCGGCGCAGAAACCGTATCGGAGTGCCCGCACGCGGCTCCGCGCGGAGTGGCGTGCGCAGAGCAAGAGAAAAGGCGCCGGGGACGGGGACCGCGAATGGACTGGCGGCGGGACAGGCAGCGCCGTCAGCGCGCATCGAGAAGGAAGCAATGCGGTACCGGTCCCAACGGCTTCCCGTCAGCGAATCCGCTGTGTCGCGGAAGACGAGCGCGAGGTCGCCGGTGTCGGGCTCCGTCGCAAAGGAGGTAAGAGTATTGCCGCGGGGTCCCCCCGTGGCAGGAAGTCCGATCTCGAAATCTCCGAGCGCAGCGCAAAGGACGGAAGCTGCAATGGTGGAATAGAACTCGACCGCGCTGTCGGCCATCACCCGCACCGTGTCCTCGAGCGAGATCGCGCGCAGATCGGCGGACATGAGCTCCGACGCATCGCGGACTTCCTGGCGCGCCTGAATCAGCTCGCCTGCTCCGCGGTAGAACTGCTGCTGTCGGACGAGCGTGACGCCGACCGTGCCGGCGACGAGCATGAGCAGCACGAGAACAGCGATAGTTTCGATCAAGGTGAATCCATGGCGCCATTTCACCGTGTGCAGCCGATCGTCGCCCGGTAGGTATCTGTTTTCTCGCCGCCGGATGCCGACGACCGCGTCGTGGTGGCCTCGACTGACAGGCCGTTCGCTGAAGCAGGGGCTGCCGACCATGCCGATGTCACACCACGCCGCGTCTCTTCGCCGCTCGTCGCGACACATTGCGAGCGCAGGATCTCGAGCCGGTTCGAAGCCGCGAGCGCTGAACGCTCACGGAGAGAATTCGTGGTCATCTCGCGCGCGATGACGGCGCTCGTTGCGGCGAGGGCGAGTGCACCCACGGAGAAAACGAAGAGTGCGACTATTACTTCGACGAGGGTATAGCCGGCGGGTGGTTTCGGCATGGCCGGAGGGTAGTGGAACGGACTCGGCGGGCTGTCAATCTTTTTCAGCCGGAAGCATCGATTTGGCGCGAGGGGACTAACGGCAACTGAAAACTTCAGCTTCCCGCTTTGCGCTTGGGGGCGCCGTGCGCTGGCCTACCTTCATGACTTCACTACCGCTTTACTAACCCCTTCACTAACCGCTTCACGGGATCGGTTTTAGTCTTTTCCCGTCCACGCGGGCCGATCGGTCCGCGTCGCTTTGCAGCCAAAAGCGCAAAGCGTCGTTAGCGCACAGCGGGAAGCAGAAGTTTTCACTGTAGTTGCAGTTCCCAGTTCCCAGTTCCCCAAAAGAAAGAAGGGAGCGTCTCTCGACGCTCCCTTCTTTCAACTCAGAGCCAGAGCCCTGATCAGGTGCAGGTGATGACGCCGGTGGCCATCGCGCAGGTCTTGCCAGTCTGCGAATGCGACGCCGAGCCACTCCACTCTGCCTGACCCTGAGC
>JACCRL010000152.1 GCA_013813605.1 Gemmatimonadaceae bacterium | reverse complement strand
TTCCTCGAATCGCGCTACCATTCCATCAGCCGCAGCAAGATGGATGGCGGACGTCTGAACTTCGTCCCGATCACATTGGGGATAGTGTTCTAGCTTGGCCTTCGACTCCGCAGTACGGTAGCGAAGTCGATTACTGTCTAACTAGACCGCCCGAAGCACGAGTTCATTACCACGCGCCGCGTCATTGACCGTACTAAGCGCCGCCCGGGCGGCGCTTAGCTGCCCAGAAACCGCAGACGGTCCGGTTCCGCCCGGAACGTTTCGCCGCGAAGTCGATTTCTGAGGCGCCAGCCACTCGAACACATCTTCGCCGAAAAGCTCATGCGCTTTCGCGAAGGAAGAAAAGGGCAGTGCGCCGAGCTCCCTGCCACTCCCTTCACTCTCGCGAATGAGACCGCCGACGGCGCCGTGCGCATCGCGGAAGCTCGCACCCTTTTCAACCAGGTAGTCAGCGAGATCCGTCGCCATCATCGTGCTCGAAAGCGCCGCCCGCATCCGGTCGGCGTTGAATCGGATCTCGGCGAGCGCACCGGCAACCGCCGGCAGAACCAGCAGCATGGTATCAACGGCATCGAAGAGTGCCCGCTTGTCGTCCTGGAGGTCCTTGTTGTAGCCGCTCGGCAATCCCTTGAGCGTCGCCAGTAGCGTTGTCAGGTCGCCGATCGCGCGCGCGCCCGACCCGCGCGCGAGCTCCAGCGCATCGGGATTCCGCTTCTGCGGCACCATGCTCGACCC
This sequence comes from Gemmatimonadaceae bacterium, assembly GCA_013813605.1. Classification (GTDB taxonomy): domain Bacteria; phylum Gemmatimonadota; class Gemmatimonadetes; order Gemmatimonadales; family Gemmatimonadaceae; genus UBA4720. Next base: position 8,213 of record JACCRL010000152.1, on the reverse strand, counting down.
GGTCGTGAATGCCTCGCCGAACTGAACGAAGCCGAATTCACTCGACCCGTAGATAATGAGATCCTCGGCCAGCCGCGACAGGTGCGTCGCCATCATCGCCACCGCAAACAGCAGCTCGGCGACGAAGTCACGGTCGCCGACGGCATCGATGCTGTTCTGCGACACGGCGCTGAAGCCGAGGCTGCCCTGAAGGAGCACGCGCGACACCGGGAAAGCGCACCCGGCGACGGCGCCGGAGCCGAGCGGAAGCACGCCCGCCGAGCGTGATGCGGCGGCGATGCGCGCGCGGTCGCGCTCGAGCGGCCAGAAGTGAGAGAGCATCCAGTGTGCCGCCGCGACGGGCTGAGCGCGCTGAAGGTGGGTGTACGCCGGCATCAGCGTTTCCTGCAGGTTACCGGCGTGATCGAGCATCACCTGCTGCAGCGCGCGCGCGGACGCGTCCAGCCGGGTGCAGGCCTCCATCGACCAAAGCCGCGTCGCGGTCGCGACCTGGTCGTTGCGGCTCCGTCCGGTGTGGAGCTTCGATGCGACGTCGCCTACCTCTTCGTGGAGCAGGCGGTCGATGAGTGTATGCACGTCCTCGTCAGAGGGAAGGGGATCGACTCCCTTGCCAAGCCGCTCGCCGACCCGTGCGAGTCCACGCTCGATCTTCTTGCTCTCCTCGAGCGTGAGCACACCCGCGCCCCAAAGCGCGACCGCCCACGCCTGCGACAACCGGACATCGAACGGCCAGAGACGATAATCGGTGCCGATCGAGCGGTTGAGCGCTTCGAGCGCGGCGGCGGTCGGAATCGAGAACCGGCCACCCCAGAGCTTGTGCGATGTATGGTCGGACATCAGCCGACCGCGCTACGCGATTGCCAGCGTCGGACGCTTCTTGTCCGCCGGCGACCCGGCAACATCCGCGCGCGCGGCGGCAAGCTCGCGATCGCGAAGCGCGCGCACGCGGTTCGACAACCCGTAGAGCCTGATGAAGCCGGCAGCGTCGCTCTGCTGATAGACATCATCTTCGCCAAAGGTGACGAACCGCTCATCGTATAGCGCATACTCGCTCTCGCGCGAGGCGATCGCCGCATTCCCCTTGTATAGGCGGAGCGTGATCGAGCCCGTGACGCGCTCCTGGGTAACGTTCACAAATGCGTCGTACGACTCGCGCTCGGTCGTCCACCAGCGGCCCTCGTAAACGAGATCCGCATACCGCGGGGCGATGAGGTCCTTTGCCGCGAGCGTGCGCCGGTCGAGCACGAGCTGCTCAAGCTCGCTGTGCGCGGAATAAAGGAGCGTACCGCCCGGAGTCTCGTAAATACCGCGCGACTTCATTCCAACAAGCCGGTCCTCGACGAGATCGATGCGGCCGACACCGTGGCGCCCAGCGATGGCGTTTAGCGCGGACACGATCTCGACGGCACCGAGGCGCTTGCCGTTGACCGACACCGGGGTGCCGGCCTCGAATCCGATGGTTACTTCCTCAGCATCGTTGGGCGCGTTCTCCGGCGACGTCGTCATCATGAACAGGTCGGCCGGCGGGGAAGCGCCAGGGTTCTCGAGCACTCCACCCTCGTGCGAGATGTGCCAGACGTTCCGGTCACGCGAGTAGATCTTGTCGCGCGTGGCGGTGATGGGGATCTTCCGCGATTCCGCGTAGGCGATGGCATCTTCGCGGCTCCGGATGTCCCACTCGCGCCACGGCGCGATCACCGGAAGGTCGGGTGCGAAGGCCGCGTAGGTGAGCTCGAAGCGAACCTGGTCGTTGCCCTTGCCGGTACAGCCATGGGCGAGCGCATCGGCACCCACCTGGCGTGCAACTTCGACCTGACGGCGGGCGATGAGCGGACGCCCCATCGAGGTGCCGAGCAGGTATTTGCGGCCGTAGATGGCACCAGCGCGGAGCGTTGGCCACACGAAGTCCTCGACGAACTCCTTTCGGAGGTCCTCGACGTAGCACTCATCGGCGCCGGAGGCGATTGCCTTTGCGCGCACACCCTCGAGCTCCTCACCCTGGCCGATGTCGGCGGCGACGCAGATGATCTTTGCGTCGTACCGCTCCTTGAGCCAGGGGACGATAATGGAAGTGTCGAGCCCGCCGGAGTAGGCGAGGGCAATTGTTCTGATCATGAGGATCCCGGATAACTATTCAGTAGTAATGAATATTTAATCGGTCAGGCGGCCCCCGTCAATACTCTATCCGGGCTCTCCGGCCATCGAGCGGAGGCGCCGCAACACCCGGTCGCGCGCGGCAACCGAGCGGCAGATGATGAGTATCGTGTCGTCGCCCCCGACCGTACCCAGAATGTCCGACCATCCCTCTCCGTCCAGGGCGGCGGCAATCGGTTGGGCACCGCCGGGCACGGTGCGGAGAACGATCATCTCGCTCACTCCGTCCACCCTCAGATAGAGCTGGGGCAGCAGCGTGTCGAGCGCGGCGCGGCTTTCCTCGATATTGCCGTCCGTAACGGCGTAGCGCGCGCCTGCGGGGGTGGGGACGCGGGCGAGCCTTAGCTCGCGCAGGTCCCTGGAGAGCGTTGCCTGCGTCACGTCCCAGCCGCGCTGGAGCAGCAGCTTGCGCAGATCCTCCTGGCTGCTGACGACCCGCGCGTCGATGATCTCCAGAATCGTGTCGTGCCGCTCGCGCTTGTTGGCCATTGAACCCACAGTCTACCACTGCCCGGACAGTTCCGCGAGAGGCAGGGATCGTTGACGCGGAGTCTGTGTAATGTTATGCATACATAATGCATAAAGTTCCGGTGGGAGTGTTGGGGGCGAGTGGTTACGCGGGCAGGGAGCTGTGCGCGCTGGCCGCGGCACACCCCGGCCTGGACCTCGTCTTCGCATCCGCCAACGAGCAGCGCGGGCACCGCGCGCGGTTCGCGGGGGAAGAGGTCACCTTCTTCGCCCCGGAAGACGCACCGCTTGGCAGTGCCGAAGTCGTGTTCTCGGCGCTGCCGCATGGAGCATCCGCGGCTTGGGTTGCCAACGCGCGCGGGGCCGGAGCGAGGGTCGTCGACCTGTCCGCGGATTTCCGCCCCGGAACGAACGCCACCGGCACGCGGGCGCCCTACGGCCTGACTGAGCTCGTGCGGGATGAGATTCCTGGCTCCGAGGTTATCGCCAACCCCGGCTGCTATCCGACCGCAATCCTCCTCGGTGTCGCCCCCCTCTTCCGCGAAGCTCTGGTACTTCCCGGTGGCGTGATCAACATTTCTGCCGCCAGCGGTGTGACGGGTGCCGGGTACGGCGCGCGGCATGAGCTGATGTTCGCGGAGCTCGCCGAGGATTTCCGTGCCTACGCCGTCGGCAATGCGCACCGCCACCTGCCGGAGATGCAGGCGATGGTGCAAAAGCTCGGCGGGAAGGGCAACGACATCCTGTTTACGCCCCACCTGCTGCCGGTTGCGCGCGGGATCCTCGCTACCATCACGATCCCGCTGACGCGCTCTATCGCCGATCCAGCCTCCATCTGGCGGAAGCATTACGGTACCGAACCTTTCATCGAGATCAGCGACACACCGCCGACGCTCCGCGACGTGGTGCGCCGGAACGTCGTCCGCATCAGCGCAACGATGGCGGAGAACCTGCGCCAGCCGACGGTGATCGTCATCGCCGCAATCGACAACCTCATCAAGGGCGCCGCCGGCCAGGCGATACAGAACGCAAACGTGCTGCTCGGAATTGAAGAGCGCACTGGACTCCCGCTTTGATGCGCGTCCTGAAGCTGGGCGGCAGGGCGCAGTCGTCTCCGCAACTGGCGGCCGCGATTGCCGAAGCGTGGGACGCGAGCCCCGGTAGGCTCTGCGTCGTGCACGGCGGCGGTGAAGAGGTCTCGGCGATGCAGCGCGCGCTGGGAAGGGAAACGCAATTCGTGGATGGCCGGCGCGTCACGACCGGGAACGACATCGAGCTGCTGCGCATGATCCTCTCGGGGAGCGTCAACAAGAGGCTCGTCAATGCGTTCATCGCCGCCGGAGCTCCGGCGCTCGGACTCTCGGGAGAGGACAACCGTCTCATCGGCGCCGAGCCGATCGACATGGACTCGCTCGGCCATGTCGGTGAGCCAATCGACATCAATCTGGCACTGCTGACGATGCTGCTGCGGGCCCGCGTCCTTCCCGTCATCTCGCCCGTTGCCTTCGATGTCTCGACCGTCGATGGCGGCGCGCTCAACGTAAACGGCGACGACGCCGCAGCGGCGATCGCGAGCGCCCTCAACGCGCAGGAGCTGCTTTTCATCTCGGATGTCGAGGGAGTTTACGGCGATGATGGAATGCCAATCACGACGCTCGATGCTGAGCGGGCGCGTGAGCTCATCGCGAGCGGGACGGCGGCGGGAGGAATGGTTGCCAAGCTCCAAGCCGCCGAGCGGGCTCTTGCCGGCGGGGTCGAGCGCGTGCGCATCTGCGACGTGACTGGTCTGGGCGATCCGGAGCGCGGAACCCTGATCACCCAGTCAGCGGGCGTCGCATCATGACGACGGTCGCGGTACCGCTCCCCGAGCACCTCGTTTCCGCAGTGCCCGCAGTCGCGGATTCCGCAATTCTGGGTACGTACAAGAGAGCGCCGATGGAGTTCGTGCGCGGCGAAGGCATGGAGCTGATCGACAGTGCGGGGAAGCGCTACCTCGACCTTGCTAGCGGTATCGCCGTCAACGCCCTCGGATACGGTGATGACGGAATCGAGACGGCGATCAGGGATGCGCTCGCGACGGGTCTCATTCACACCTCGAACCTCTATCGAACGGCGCCGGGCGAAGAACTCGCTGCGCTGCTCGTCGAGCTTTCGTTTGCCTCGAAGATCTTTTTCTGCAACTCGGGCGCGGAAGCGAATGAAGGCGCGTTCAAGTTTGCGCGCCGCTGGGCGCGGAGCATCCATCCGGCGAAGACGGATATCGTCGCGCTGCGCGGCGGGTTTCACGGGCGTCTCTTCGCATCGCTTGCCGCAACCGACCGTCCCTCCTACCGTGCGCCGTTCCGCCCGCTCGCTGGCGGCGTTTCCATCTGCGAGCGGGATCTCACCGAGCTTGCGACGGTGCTCGACGAAGAGAGCGTTGCCGCCGTGATCGTCGAGCCGGTGCAGGGAGAGGGCGGAGTCCGTGTCCTCGAAAAAGAGTTTTTGCGGGGACTGCGCGAGCTGACCGAGCAGCGGGACATCGCGCTGATATTCGACGAGATCCAGTGCGGATTGGGGAGAACGGGCAGCCTTTTCGCGTACGAGCACGCGGGTGTGGTTCCTGACATGGTCACGCTCGCGAAGCCGCTGGCCGGAGGACTTCCGATGGGAGCGGTGCTCGTAAACGCACGCATCGCCGAGTCGATGCAGCCGGGGGATCACGGCACCACCTTCGGTGGCGGGCCACTGGTGGCAACGGTTGCCGCGCACGTAGTGCGTCGGCTCGCGGACCCTACCCTGCTTGCCGCGGTGCGCAGCAATGGGGAGTGGATGCAGCGTGAGCTCCAGGACATCGCGCAGCGATCGGGACGTGTCAGGGCGGTGCGGGGTGTGGGGTACATCTGGGGGATGGATGTCGTCGAGCCCGCAGGTGAGATCGTCCGCCGCGGTTGGGATCTTGGGCTGCTCATGCTCACCGCCGGCGAGCACACCATCCGGTTGCTGCCTCCGCTCATCATGAGCAGGGACGATCTGGCGCGCGGCCTCTCGATTCTGGAGAAGGCGCTCGTTACCTGACCGTCGTGCGCCAAGTGTCGCCGTTTCCAGTGCGCGCGGTTAACATATCGGAATGATGAGCAGCGATGGAATGCGTCTCGTGCGGGCGATGGCACTGGCGGGAGTCGTTGGCGCGTGCGCGATGCCGCCACACGCATATTCAGCGGCGGGCAATGCAGGGGCAGACAGCGTCGCCGCGATGCGCCTGTTCGAGGAGAACATCGCCGCCATTCACGGCCGCGACCGGCCGCGGTACCTCGCTACCTATCTGCAGACCCCCGCCCTCGGCAGGAACGGACCGGGTGGGATGCTCCTCGGATTCGAGAACTGGAGTGCGAGGCGCGATTCCACCTGGCCTGACACGCTCGTCGCCCGCGGCCTCAAAGTGCTTCCCATCGCTCCGGGCGTCGTGTACGGCACTTACTGCTACACGGTCACCCAGAACGACACCACATCGAGCGGAGTGTCAGAGCGGATTTTCGTGAAGACGCGAGAAGGTTGGCGCATCGCCGTAACGACGGCATTCGGCCTCGTGCCCGGCGCGCCAGCGCGGTGCAAATGATTTCGACAGCCGAGACGACACTGATGATTTTCCGACTGGGATGTGCGACGCTGCTGGCGCTGCTGGGCGCGGGCCTCCCGCTCGCGGCGCAAGCCCGCGCCGGATCAGCGGGACGCACGCCGACGCTCGTTGTATTCATCACCGTCGACGCCTTGCGGCCGGATTACTTCCAGCGCTTCGAGAGACAACTCACCGGCGGACTCGGCCGTCTTTACCGCGGCGGCGCGTACTTTTCCAATGGATATCAGGATCACGCCGCGACGGAGACCGCGCCCGGACATTCCGCGACGATGTCGGGACGGTATCCCGTGAACAACGGCATCACGTCCAACATTCATGGCGTCGGCGATACGGCGGCAAGGCTGATCGAAGCCGGGGGTCTCGCCGCATCGCCGTTCCGGTTTATCGGCACGACGCTGACGGACTGGCTGATCGCAAAGGACAGTCGCACGCGCGCGCTTTCCGTATCACGCAAGGACCGCGGCGCGATTCTGCCGATCGGAAAATCGAAGCAGTCGGTCTTCTGGTATTCGTCCAATGGCACCTTTACGACGAGCGACTATTACGGCGCGGCGCTGCCGTCGTGGGTTCGCGCGTTCAACGCACGGCGGATCCCGCAGAGTCACGCGGGCAGGGCGTGGACGACGCTGCTCCCTGCTTCAGCGTATGCCGAGCCTGACAGCGTTCCGATAGAGAGTGAAGGGCAGTCGTACACGTTCCCGCACTACATGCCCCAGACCGCCGACCTGGCGGCGCGCGCACTTCCCGGCTTTCCGTGGATGGATGAAGCGACGCTTCAGCTGGCGCTTGCCGGCGTGCGCGCGATGAGACTGGGCGCCGGCCCACACACTGACGTGCTTGCCATCTCCCTCTCGGCGACGGATGCAATCGGGCACCAGTACGGGCCCGATTCGCGTGAAGTGCACGACCAGGTGCTGCGCCTCGACCGCTTCATCGGCGTGTTCATGGATTCGCTGTTCAGGATGCGGCGTGAGCGAGACGTGGTATTCGCGCTGACGGCAGATCACGGACTGACACCCTTTCCGGAAGTGCGCGGCTACGACGCGAATACCGGCGCGAGGCGTGTAGATGTCCGTCCCGCATTCGAGCAGCTGAGCGCATCGCTCTCCGCCGCTGGCGTTCCCGGGCATCCGTTCCGCATCGCGAGCGGAGTCATGCGGGGCGCCGGTTTCTCGTTCGAGCCCGGAGTGCTCTCCCTCGACCGAAGCGCGGTGACCGCGGCGGGGCTCAAGCCGGACTCCGTGATCGAGGCGCTGCGCACCAGCCTGATGAGAATTCCGGGTGTGGCGCGGGCCGACCGCATCAGCGAGCTGGCGGCGCGTGACACAGTCAACGACGCGGTTGCGCGGCGCTGGCTGCACGTATTTGCGGACGAGACAGTCGCCTCGCTCGTGGTTTCGCTCGCGCCATTCAACATGTGGGGTCCAGGCAGCTACGCGCAGCACGGAAGCCCGAACGACCACGATGCGAGAGTGCCGATCCTTTTCTACGGCCGCCCGTTCCGCGCTGGACGCAACACCGAGTTTGCGGCCGTCGTGGACATGGCGCCGACACTCGCCGCGGTCCTGCGCGTGACTCCCTCCGAAAGGCTGGATGGACGCGTGCTGCGCAATGCCATCAGGTAAAGCGCCACTCGAGGCGGTATGGAAGGCACTCGACGAAGCGGCGTTCGGCGCGGCGCAGATCCTGAATCTGCGCGAATCTCTTCCCACCGCTGCCGACGCGCGCTTTCGAGCTGAAGCCTGGCTGAGAGAGAAGCAGGTGCAGGGTTCGAAGGAAGTTCTCCTCATCACCGGCCGCGGTAACAACAGCCCCGGCGGCGTCTCTCCGGTACGGGAAGCAATTCGCAGCCTGCTGGCGGCGCTCAGGCGCCGGGGAGTCGTGGCGGAATGGCGGGAGCACAACCCGGGATCGTTCGCGGTGCGACCGGCGCCGATATCGGCGCTGCTCGCCGCGCCGAAGCGGAGGAACG
>JACCRL010000140.1 GCA_013813605.1 Gemmatimonadaceae bacterium | reverse complement strand
GTGCTGCAGGGCGAGCGCGAGCTGGCCAACTACAACAAGACCATCGGCAAGTTCCAGCTGACTGGAATTCCCCCCGCACCGCGCGGGCTGCCGCAGGTCGAGGTCACCTTCGACATCGACGCCAACGGAATTCTGCATGTCACCGCCAAGGACAAGGCGACGAGCAAGGAGCAGAAGATCCGCATCGAGGCGTCGAGCGGGCTGTCCGATGCCGAGATCGACCGCATGGTCAAGGATGCGGAGAAGAACGCGACCGAGGACAAGAAGCAGCGCGAGTCCATCGACGCCCGCAACCGGCTCGACTCGATGACGTACGAAGTCGAGAAGAACGTCAAGGAATGGGGCGACAAGGTCGCGCCGGACGTGAAGACGCGTATCGACGCGTCGATCGAGCGCTCGCGCAGGGCGCTCAAGGGCGACGACATGACCGAGATCCGCTCGGCGCAGGAAGAGCTGACGAAGGTGTTCAGCGAAGCTGGCCAGGCGTTCTACCAGCAGCAGGGGCAGAGCGCCGATACCGGCCAGGAAGGCGGAGCGCCAGGCGCCGAGGGTGGTGATTCTGGAGGAGCGACGGGCGCCGCGGACGACGTCGTCGAGGCCGACTACGAGATCGTGGACGACAAGAAGTAATCAGACAGCATGTGCAAAGCCCCGCGTCGCATTGGACGCGGGGCTTTTTCTTTGCAACGGCGAAGGCGGGGAGAGGGAGCGGCTATTGCCTGGCGGCGGTCACGCGCCAGTTGCCAAGGCTCGACCACCAGGCGTCGGCACGGATGGGACCGGGCTCGAGCCGCTTTGATATACCGAATGCATTACGCAGCTCATAGAGCCACAACCCCGGGGCGTCATCGGTAAGAATGCGGTATCCGCGACGGTAGAGGACGATACTGCGTCCGGCATCCTTCTCGGCGGCAGCGCTGTCAATGACCGCGTCAAATAGCGGATTCCGATAGTTGGTGACGTTGTAGCCCCCTTTTGCCGCTTGCGCCGTGGTCCACTCCTCGCGCACCGACGCCGGATTCGGATCGATATGCCACGCATTGAGGAACGAGTCGAACTTTCTCGCATCCATCTGCGCGCCGAATGTGTTCACCTCGAGCGGCTCGACGCGAACCTCCGCGCCCGCCTTTCTCCACTGCTCCTGCAGCAGGACGGCAAGTTTCATTCGTGTCGCGCTCGAGCTCGGCACCATCAGCGAAAAGCGCAGCGGGGTGCCTCTCCTGCTGCGCAGTCCGTCGCCCCCGCGGCGCCAACCGAGCGAGTCGAGCATGCGACCGGCGGCAACCGTGTCGTACGGGGGTCCCAGGGTTGTGTCGCTCGTCGGCAGGACGCGCGTCGCGGGCCCACGGGCAACGAGGCCAAGAGTGTCGAAGACGTTCCGCACGAGCGCGGCGCGGTCCACTGACATCACCAGCGCGCGGCGCACATCGCGGTCGCCGAGAACGGGGTGAGGCTGCGAGCCTCCCTTGTTGCGCAGGTTGAAGCCAACGTAACCGTAATCGAGGCTTCCCGACGTGGTTACGACGCGCAAGCCCTTTTCCCTGACGCGCGCGAGGTACTCGGGACGAACCACATCGATGAAGTCCGCCTCTCCAGACAGAAAACGCAGCGCCGCTGCCGCGTAGTCGGGAGAGACCAGCCAGATCACCCTGTCGGTATTCGGGCGTCCACGGTAGTTAGCGGAGTCCGCCGTGAGCACAATGCGCGAGCCCCGATCCCAGGCCGAGAAGCGGAAGCGCCCGCTGCCGATCGGCTTCTGCGCAAAGCCGGATCCGCGGATCGCGTCCGGCTTCAGCTCCCTCAACAGGTGCGAGGGAAGAATGGCGATCGGCGCGGCAATCTTGAAGAAAGAATCGGGGCCACGGCGCTTCAGCCAGACGCGCGCCGTAAGTGAATCCGGCGTCGACACGGAATCGACGTCCTCAACGTTGCCGGCCAGCGGTGATCCCAGCGCGGGATTCTTCAGCAGCGCGAGCGTGAAGCGGACGTCTTCCGCTCTGACCGGAGCGCCATCGTGCCAGCGAGCGCGCGGATCGAGATGAAAGTCTATCGCCGTCGAATCGGCGCTCCAGCTCCAGCGCTGCGCCAGCCGAGGTGAGAAACCACGATCGCCGACGGTGTTCAGCTTCTCGCCGACGTCGGCGAGGTTGTCGAATATCTGGTCGCTGATCTGCTTTCCCTGTATGGAGAAAGTCAGTGGCGGCAGGAGGTTATCCGCATCGGCGGACGCGGCGATCGCAATCGTTCCGCCAACGCGCCCAGGACCGCGGTCCTGGCCCGGAGTGTCGGCGGGCTCGGCGCAGGCGGTCACGAGCAGGGCAGCTGCACCTGCAACGTTGACGAGCATCGGGCGGCGGTTCATGCGGAGTCCTTCATGGAAAAGATTGCGACCCGTTCCGGCGTGGACCGTCCCGGAATGTTCGCCGTTCCGGCCCAGTCGAGAAAGAGGGGAAGCAGCGCCGGATCGAACTGTCCCGGTGAGTCGAGCATGATTCCAGCCGCCCGGTCGTGCGTCATTCCCGGTCTGTAGCTGCGGGTTGTAGTGAGAGCGTCATAGACATCGGCGACGCAGAGGATTCGCGCCGCGAGGGGAATGTCGTCCCCCCCGATGCGGTCGGGATAACCGTTGCCGTCCCAGCGCTCATGGTGATTGCGGATGATCGAGCGAATCTCTCCCGGGAAGTCGATATCGGCTACGAGCTCCAGTCCAGCCTCGGGGTGCTGGCGCATCAGCAGCCATTCCGCTTCATCGAGTTTGCCGGCCTTGTTCAGCACCTCGTCCGGGACGATGATCTTCCCGATGTCGTGAAGCAGCGCACCGATGCGGAACCAGAATATCTCGCGGGCGTTGAATCCCGCCGCGTCAGCCAGAACGGTGGAAAAAAACGCGACGCGCTCACAGTGGCCCTGCGTATAACGGTCCTTGCTCTCGACAGAGGTACCCCAGTCGTGCGCGATCTCGGTGAAGCGTGACTCCAGCGCGGCGTTCCGTTTCTCCACCTGCGCCACGCGGCGCTGGGCCTTGAAGCGGGAGTACAGGTCGTATGCCTTGTTGAGGCTGACGAGCATGTCGCGGTGCCGCTTCTGTATCCAGTACAGTTCGGCGGTCTGTTCGGCAACGTCGGCGGTCAGCAGCAGATCGCCGGCCTGTTCGGCGAAGACGGCTGCCCGCGCCAGAT
>JACCRL010000071.1 GCA_013813605.1 Gemmatimonadaceae bacterium | reverse complement strand
GGTGTGGGGCGAAGGCTGGGGTGACTGGAAGGATCAGCTAAAGTGGTCGGGACGCCGCGCGGAAGGTGAGACGTTCGCAGCGGTATGCTCGAGCGCGAAGATCGTCCTCGGCGCCAGCCAGGTACGCCCGCGCGGGCGCAGCACCTACTCGTCCGACCGTACCTGGATGACGATTCTCGCGGGAGGATTCTATCTCGGCCACGGCACGCCCGGGCTTACCGCACTGCTCCGGGAGGGGGATCACTGCGCGTGGTACACCGATGTCGATTCCTGCATCGCCAAGTGTTCGTACTATCTCGCCAATCCGGCGGATCGCCAGCGGATGCGGCGCGAGGGCCAGGTGTTCGTGCGCGAGCACCACACCTACGACCAGCGGATACACAACCTGCTTTCTGGTCAAGCGTTCGTAAATCCGCTTTCATAGGGTGAAGCACCTTTTCGTCACGCAGGATTACGGTCCGGATCTGGGCGGCATGGCGAGGCGCCATATCGAGCTGTGCCGCCGCTTTGGCGATGGCGAGGAAACCGAGATGAGCGTGTCGACCGTCGCTTCTCCCAATGCTGCGGTGTTCGATTCGCACGAGAGCTACAAAATCCACCGGCAGCCTTTCGCCTTCGACCGCGCGAACCGCTTCACCAACCAGATCCGCTGGGGCCGGTGGCTGACATCGGCCAGCGCGCCACGGTACGATGTGCTTCATTGCGGCAACATCCGGCCGGTTGGTTATGCGGTGCTGTGGGCGCGGCGCCGGCGCAGGGTGCCATACCTGCTTTATGTAAACGGCGGTGATCTTCTGCGGGAACGGAGAAAAGCAAAGCACCCGCTCAAGCGGCTCGTGTCACGGAGAATATTCGCCGGCGCCGCCGGTATCGTCGCCACCTCGCAGTGGACGTCCACGCTCGCCGTCGACGTGATGCGGGAAGTCGGCGTCAGTGAATTGCCGCCAGTCGCGACGCTCCACCTCGGCACCGACCCCGAGCGCTTCCATCCCGCACGCGACACCGGCGCTCTGCGGAGGCGGTGGGGCGTCGGCGATTCACCCCTGCTGCTCACGGTCGCGCGGCTGGTGCCGCACAAGGGCCAGGACATCGTCATCCAGGCGCTGTCGATGCTCGCGCACGACTTCCCCCAACTGCGCTACATAGTCGTCGGCGAGGGTCACGACGAGCAACGGTTGAGGGCGCTTGCCCGCGAGACGGGCGTCGCGGAGCGGGTCGCGTTCGTCGGCGCCATGCACGACGACGAGCTCCCCGAGGCGTACGCGACTTCGACCATCTACGTCGGAGTATCGCGCGTCGACAAGGAGATTAACGTCGAGGGCTTCGGGATCTCGTTCGTGGAGGCGGGCGCATCGGGCATTCCATCGGTGGCGGGGGATTCGGGCGGTGTCAGGTCGGCGGTTCGCGACGGAGACACGGGGATCGTCGTCCCGCCCACCGATGCGGTGGCGGTGTCGGGGGCGATCCGCTCCCTCCTCGCCAATGATCTCTTCCGCCAGAAGATGGGACGCGCTGCCCGCACCGCTGTCGAGACGCACTACAACTGGGACCGCGTTGCCCGTGACACGCGTGAATTTACCTACCAGGTCGTCGGCGCGAGCGTCGGATGAGGATCGCCCCGGCAGCAGTGCCGCCCGACGAGCGCAGGCCGGCGACGCTCGCGCACCGCGCCGAGTATTACGCGCTCCGCGGCACCATCGCGTCGCTGCGGGCACTCGACTGGGAGACCGCGTGCAGAGCAGGCGCCACACTAGGCGCACTCGGCTACCGGCCGTTCGGTATCCGTAAGAAAGTGGTCGAGCGCCAGATCGCTGCCGCGTTCCCCGAGCGCTCGCCGGCCGAGGTGCTCGCGCTCGCCCGCGCTTCGTACGAGCACCTCGGGCGCTCGGCGATCGAGTCCGCGCTCCTCGATTCACTCGGCCGGGATGGCTTGCTCGGGCTTTTCGAAACCGTTGATGGGTGGCCGCTGCTCGAGAGGGCGATGGTGGCGGGAAAGGGAGCCGTGCTGGTCACCGGCCACATCGGCAACTGGGAGCTGGCCGGCGCCTATGTCGCGGCGCGCGGCGTTCCGCTCGATGCCATCGCCCGGCGGATGGCCAACCCCCTCTTCGACAACTACCTGAACGCCACTCGTGAAGAGATGGGCATGACCGTCGTGATCGATGCCGACGCGGTGCGCCGCACACCGCGGTCGCTGCGCGCGGGAAGGGCGGTGGCATTCGTGGCGGACCAGGGCGTGAAGGGCCTGGCTTCGACATTTGTACCTTTCTTTGGGCGGCCGGCGAAGACCCCTCGCGGTGCAGCGGTATTCGCCTTGCGTTTCCAGGCGCCGGTCCTGTTCGTGATCGCGCTGCGCAAGCCGAACGGCCGCTACAGACTGGTGGTCGAAGCGATCGAAGTCATCGAATCGGGGGACAAGGACCGCGATGTCGATTCGGTCGTCGCCCGATTCACCGAGATGCTGGAGAAATGGGTAAGACTGGCGCCGGAGCAGTATTTCTGGCAGCATCGAAGATGGCGGCGGCAGCCCGACGACACGCCGCCGGAGCTGCGGGATCCGGTGCTATGATTCGCAA
>JACCRL010000070.1 GCA_013813605.1 Gemmatimonadaceae bacterium | reverse complement strand
CTTTCGCCCCGCGAGCTGGTACCGGCGCACACTGGAACGCGCCGGATTCAGGGACGCCGGGATGGGCCTGTTCGTGTCGGACAAGTTTTCCCGGTTCGATCCGTTCGCGCTCGAGGTGAGCTGACCTCAAGCGCGGCAACGTTGTGTGCTTCTACGGCATGCTGCGCGGTATCGCAGCCAGCTCCCGACCTACGCTGGCGGCGGAGCGGTCCGGGGAAGGCGAACGGTAAAAGTGGTGCCGCGTTCTTCCGAGGAATCCACATCGATCTTCCCCTTGTGCGCGCTCACAATGCGGTCGGCGATATAGAGCCCAAGGCCAAGGTTGCCTGTCGGTCCGCTGGCCAGGTGCTTGCCCGTCGCGTCCCGATTTTTCATCGGGTTGAATATTCCGTGGATCTGCTCGGGCGGAATGGCCGGGCCGCGATTGTGTACGGACACGACCGCTTCCTCGGCATCTCCGCCGACGTAAATGTTGACGACGGTTCCAGCCGACCCGTGCTCGAGCGCATTGCCAATCAGATTCGTCAGCACCTGGGTAATTCGCGCGCAATCCCAGTCACCGTCCTGGTCCTGGTCGGCGTGCAGATTGAGTACACGCCCCGGGTGTGCCGCTGAAATCTCGTCTACTACATCACTGACGATCTTTTTCATGCTCACGTCGGCGCGCACAATGGGAATGCCTCCGCCGAGCCGGCCGCGCGTGAAATCGAGGAGATCACCCACCATGTGATTCATGCGCGTGGAGCTGCTCGCGATGCGCGCCGCCAGCGTCGCGTGAGGCTCCTTGAGATCGCCGGTATCGATCATGAACTTGGACGCCGTGCTGACGGCTCCTATCGGCGTTCTAAGATCGTGACCGAGAATGGCGAGAAACATCTCCTTCGACTGATCGAGCTCATGGGTGTAACGGGTAACGGATTCGGCAAGCGACTGGTCGATTGCTTCGTTGAATCGCGTCAGGTCCTGGAGGTCGTCCGCCGTGATCGCTCCCTTCGATTCCGTCCACAGGCGAATGACACTCGCGCGCAGGGCGCGATACTCCGAGACCATTTGCTCGACGCTGAAGCCACTCTCCGCCCGGTCGGATCCGTGCTCTTCTGCCGCGGTCACCGCGTCTTCGGCCTCCGGCGCATCCTTGCCCTTGGACTTTTCGGCCTGCTCGTGAGAGTTCTGCGGCGTCTTCAGGTCAGCTGCGATGACCGTCAGCATCTCGCTGGCGTGGTCGCGCAGCGCCGCGATGTTCATCCCCGCGCTTGCCGGCGCGCACGTACGCGCGAATTTCTCCCAGTCGGCGAGAATGGGCTCCCGGTTGGCAAGGATGAAATCTGCAAGCCGCATCCCGTTTGTCCTCCGCTGAATAGATAAGATCGAGACCGGACAAGAAGCATTTTCGCGGCCACGCCGCCGGTGTTCTGCTACGTTGAGGTCCCGTCCACCTTCATTACCCTGTCACCGGCGATTACAAACACGCGATCGTCCAGCGTCGCGTCCACGTCGGCGAAGCCGGTAAAATCACCGAGTGCGGCGTGGCCGGCGGATGGAGTGTGCGCAGAAATACTGGCTCACCTCGAGCGGCCTGGGTCCATCGGGCCCGTTGATGACAATTCCGGAGTGATAGCTCCATCTGCCGGAGAACCCGCCGCGGTCTACGCGTCGGACCTCGAAACTCCATCCGGGCCCGAGATTCATCCGCCCGTCGGCGGGCTCGCTCGCGTGAAGGAAGGCAATCTTACCATCATAAAAAAGAGTGAGGCGTGGGACTACCGAGTCGAGGTGGGCGCGCGGAGGAACTTCCGACCTGATAGGCCCATCGGCGAGAGTCTCCAGCCGCGACCGTTGTCCCGGGCGGAAGAATGGAAATCTGGAGGCGGAGTCTGGCGGTTCCGGGATCAGGGAGAATACGTAACGCTTCTTCGTGATCCCGTTCCGCATCGCTTCAAGCTCGTAATCACCCGACAGACTCTCAAGCTCGCGTCGAGATGGGGCGGCGACAGGTGATTCCGCCGCGACGCACCTGTCTCCTTGCCACGCTCCGGTGGTGTTAAGCATACCGATGTCGTCATCCGCAATGCCCCACGTTCCCTTGGCTTTCCTGAGGAGCATGATTTGACTTTTCCGGGGGTAAAG
>JACCRL010000041.1 GCA_013813605.1 Gemmatimonadaceae bacterium | reverse complement strand
CCGTGGACGCCCTCGTCGCGGAGAAGGCGGTCGGATAGTTCCAGGGACGCATGGAGTTCGGGCCGCGAGCACTGGGCGCGCGCTCCATCCTGGGGGACGCCCGGTCCCCCAGAATGCAGAAGACGCTCAACCTCAAGGTCAAATACAGGGAAAGCTTTCGCCCCTTTGCGCCCTCGGTGCTGCGTGAGGATGTGGCGGAGTGGTTCGAGATGGACGTGGACAGTCCCTACATGCTGCTGGTGGCGGACGTGGTCGAGCCGAAGCGCCACCCGATGACCGCGGAGGAGCAGTCGCTCTTCGGAATCGAGAGGCTCAATATTCCCCGCAGCGACATCCCCGCGGTCACGCACGTCGACTACTCGGCCCGCATCCAGACCGTGCACAGGGAGACCAACCCGCGCTACCACGCGCTGCTTACCGCGTTCAAGGAACGCACAGGCTGCCCGGTCGTCGTCAACACCAGCTTCAACGTGCGGGGAGAGCCGATCGTCTGCACGCCCGAGGATGCGTTCCGCTGCTTCATGGGCACGGATATCGAGATGCTCGCAATCGGCAACTGCATCCTCGAGAAAGAGGATCAGGACCCCGCGCTCCGGCTTGATTACAAGAACGCGTTTGACCTGGACTAGCGGCAACGGCACGGCGCGGCTGTCATGAAGAAAAACACGGTCTTCGCGGTGCTGACAGCACTGATCGCCATCGCGCTCGTGGAGATCGGCTTCGGGCTCATTTACTGGATGAGGCACGGGGAGAACACCCTTCTCGTCTCCGAGACGCGTGATCATCCGTACACGTACTACACGTTTGCGCCGAACGCCAAAAAGCATGTCAACGCCGACGGACTGAACACGGATTACGGGAGAGCGAAAGCCCCGGGCAAGTACCGCATCATGCTGGTGGGAGGGAGCGTGGCACGTTCACGCGAGGCGAGCTCTTACCAGCACAAGATTTCTTCTCTGCTGGAGCGAGAGCTGAACTCCCGGCTCGGTACCAGTGCAATCGAGGTCGTCAACGCGGGGATGGACGGCTACGTGGTACAGCAGGAATTCATTTTCGTACAGATGGCGCTTCAGCGCTATCGCCCTGACATGGTCGTCACGCTCGACGGATACAACGACGTGATGAGCTACGACCTGAATCGCTACGAAGGATTCGCGGGTGCGCCACACTACTGGCGGTCGTTTCAGGTAATTGCCGACAACAAGAAGCAGGACCAGTTCTCGTTCCGCATCAAGGCATTGCTGCGAAACACCACGCGGGCGACTGAGTTCGTGATGCGGGTACTGAGAGGCGAGAAGCAATCCGACTACAGCAGGATCTCCGCGAGCGAAGTGGAGCATGTCGTGAACACCTATGCCGGCACCGTCCAGGATCTGCACGACTTCTGCTCTGCCAAGGGAATTCGATATCTCGCCTTTTTACAGCCTGTCCGGTGGTATGCGCCTGGCGACGCGCCGGGACCGCGGGCCGGCGGCATTCCAGCATTGGTCAGAGTCTACGCTGCGTACGAAAACAGGATGAAGGCAGCGACGTATGGCACATCACTCACAGGTCTGTTCGAGTCGAACCTGAAGATTTACCTCGACGATGTGCACGTTGCGGATCAGGGAAACCAGCTGTTCGCCGGCGCGATGGCGGACAGGATCGTTGCAGCTCTCCCCGACGACGAGAGAGTCCGGATAGCTAAACCCGAGTAATCACGGTCCGGTTAAGCGCAATGGCGTCCATCTTTGTCCGCAGAAAGCAATCGAGCGCCTGCTCCGGTGTGTCCACGATCGGCTCATTCTCGTTGAAGCTGGTGTTGAGCACGATCGGCACCCCCGTGAGCTTCTCGAACTCCTTGATGAGCCGGTAGTAGAGCGGATTGGTATCGTTGCTCACCGTCTGGAGACGGCCGCTGCCATCCACGTGCGTGACGGCTGGTATCACCGACTTCTTCTCGTCGCGGATCGGATACACCTGGAGCATGAAGGGATCCCTGACCGCGCCGACGAAGTATTCGTCCAGCGATTCTTCGGCGATCGAGGGCGCGAAGGGGCGAAATTTCTCCCTGAACTTTATCTTCGTGTTGATCAGCTCACGCATGTCGGCGCGGCGCGGATCGGCGACGATGCTGCGATTGCCAAGTGCGCGGGCGCCCCACTCCATTCGGCCCTGGTACCACCCGACGACCTTGCCATCCGCGATGAGCCTGGCGGTCGCTGTCGCGACATCATCCAGCGAATCGAAGCGCTTGACCGAAAACGATTTCGCATCCGGCCGGCCGCTTACCTTTGCCGCAATGCCGTCTTCATCGTGTTCCGGACCCCAGTAGGCATTGTCCATCACGAAACCACGGGGCTGCCGGAGGATCTGATTCCACACGTAATAGGCGGCGCCGAGCGCAGTCCCGTTGTCGCTCGAGGCGGGCTGTATGTACAGCTTCTTGAAGGGCGTCAGCGCCCGGATCTTTCCATTTGCGACGCTGTTCATCGCACAACCGCCAGACAGGCAGAGGCGCTCGTTGTGGGTGCGCTCCCAGAGGTCGGTCAATACGTGAATCAGGGCCTCTTCGTATACGACCTGGAGTGAGTGCGCGAGATCTTCTTCCCGCTCGGTAAGGGCCGCTTTTGGGTCACGTTGCGGCCCGAGCAGTCCGATCATGTCGTCGGAGAAGACTCCTTCGAGCGTGGGATATCCATTTTCCCACTCCATCTTCACGCCGGACGACCAGTGCCGGAAATATTTCAGATCGAGCTCGAATGCCCCGTCACTTTTCAGGTGCAGCAGCTGCCGTATCTCGTTCACGAACCGCGGCCGTCCGTAGGGAGCGAGACCCATCACCTTGAACTCGTCGCCGTACCCCATGAAGCCGAGGTACTGGGTAACGGCTGTATAGAGGAGTCCGAGCGAGTGGGGAAAGTATACGCGTGAAAGCATCTCGAGCTGATTGCCGCTCCCGCGCCCGGTGGAGGTGCTTACGAAATCCCCGAAGCCATCGATTGCACAGCACGCGGCATCGTCGAATGGGCTGACGAAGAAGCTGCTCGCAACGTGAGACGGGTGGTGCTCGACGAAATGCGTCTGCGGCAGGAACTCCGGCGCGAGATCCAGGGCTGCCCCGAGTTGGCTCTTGATGTTGCGCAGGCTCGACAGGTTCTTCAGCCGACCGGCTACCTGACGGGCGCTCGCGTGTCGAAGTGCGAAGGTGCCTCGTCGCATCAGATTTGCTGTCGGCGCGCGGCCAATCGCGAAGTGGGCGACATCCTTACCGCCGATTCCCTCGCGCCTGAGAAGCTCTCGTATGGAGAGGGAGGGAAACCCGGCCCAGTGCTTAATGCGCCGGAACCGCTCTTCCTCCACCGCGCCAATCAAAGCCCCGTCCTTGATCAGAACGGCCGAGGCGTCGCCGTGGTAGGCGTTTATTCCAAGAATGTACATCGAGTGACGTTATTGAATACGAAAGGTTAGGTGCTGCCCTGCATGTTCGTGCGCTTGTCTCGCCAACAATATATCACACGACCTCGCCTGAGAATTCCGCTGGTTTGCGTCCGTCGCCGCCAGGCCTGCGTTTATGCCCGTCGCATCGGATAGAGGTGCTCGACGAACAGGTAGATTCCGATGAGGATTGCGGGAGCGAGCAGAAGCGGAATCACACCCAGGGACGGTGAGAAATGCTGGGCGTACACCAGAACGGCGAGCGCGCCGTTGATGGCCACGGCGGCAAGCGTCACGGTAGCGTGGGAATATCCCGCCGCGACGGCGCGCTGGTACGCGTGCTGCCGATGGGCAGCGTAAACTTTCTCTCGCCAGAACAAGCGTCGCGCCAGAGTCGTCGTGGCGTCAACGATGAACAGCAGCGCCAGGCCTACCCAGGCCACGAGCGGCAAGCCGCCGCTGTTCTCGGAGGCAAGAGCAAAAGCGCCAAACGTGAAGCCCAGGAAATTGCTTCCGACATCTCCCATGAAAATCTTTGCCGGCGCCCAGTTCCAGACGAGAAAGCCCGCGCTCGTCGCAACCAGAAGAACCGGGATCACGGCCATGCCGGGCCGGCCCAGCAGATACATGAGCACTACGCCGGCAACACCCACGCTAATGGCTTCCGCCGCCGCGAGTCCGTCAATTCCGTCCATGAAGTTGAACAGGTTGGTGACCCACGTAATTCCCAGGACCGCGACCACGCTGCCAACCGCGCCAAGCGAAACGTCCATTCCAGCCATCCGCAGAGATGGCATCCCTCCAATCCAGAACACCGCCCATGCGGCAGCAGCCAGCTGCACGGTGAGTCTTGCCGCGGCGGAAATCGAAGACTTGTCATCTGCCCACCCGACGAGTGCGACAGCGGCCCCGCCGCCGCCAACGGCCAGTGCTACGCGGGCGGGGAGGAGGCCAGTGGCGACCGCGACGAGAATTCCGGCGAGAGTGACGATCGCGATGGCGATCCCGCCGCCGCGCGGCGTCGGAATGGAGTGCGAGCTCCGCTGATTGGGAATATCAAGGATCGCGTTAGCGAGCGCATGCCGGCGCACGAGAGCGGTGATTGCGAAGGCGGCGGCAAAGGCGAGGAGGAAGAAAACGGAACTAAGCAGAAGGGAAGGCACCCGGCGGTCTGATCTACACCGCGCCCTTCATGCTCAGCACGGCCGGAACCGTCTTCAGCAGGATCGAGAAATCCTTGAGCAGGGACCAGTCGGTCAGGTACTCCGTCTCCATCGCAACTATCTCATCGAAGTTCGTGACGACGTTGCGGCCTGCCACCTGCCACGGTCCCGTGATGCCCGGCTTCATGTCGAACCGCGTGTAGTTGTGCTCCTCGTACAATTCGACCTCGGATGCCAGCGGCGGGCGCGGCCCAACCATCGACATGTCCCCCTCGAGAACGTTGAGGAGCTGCGGCAGCTCGTCCAGGCTGGAACGGCGCAGGAAACGCCCAAGGGTTGTGATGCGCGGGTCATTCGGAATCTTGAAGACACGG